>NZ_RZRO01000003.1:0-176155 GCF_003997975.1 Mesorhizobium sp. M7A.F.Ca.US.005.03.1.1 | reverse complement strand
GGTTAGACCCCTATTCCGCCGCCGGCGCCAGCGGCCTGACCCTGGCCATCATCGAGCGCAGTACCGCTGGTTTGAGCGGTTTGTTGATCACCGCAATCTCGAGCCCGCCGGCGGCCGTGCGCACCTCGTTGGAGCGGTCGGCGGTGACCAGCACGGCCGGCAGGGTGTCGCCATGGATCGCACGCAGCCTGACGACGAGTTCGAGGCCGGTTTCGCCGTCGAGATGGTAGTCGGCAAGGACGATGTCCGGGCGGTGTATCTTCGCGGTCTCCAGATCCTTTGAACCGGACGCGGTGTCGACGTTGCAACCCCAGCCTTCGAGCAGGAGCCGCATGCCTTCGAGGATGCGGGCGTCGTTGTCGATGCACAGCACGTGCAGACCGGCCAGCGAGGCCGTCGCGCGGGCGGGAGCCCTGGCTTCGATCTCGCGTCGTGCCTGCACGGCCGCGACGGGCAGGATAACGGAGAATCGCGTGCCCTTGCCCGGACTGGAAAAGATGCGGATCTCCAGGCGCAACACCCGGGCGATGCGGTCGACGATGGAGAGGCCGAGACCGAGGCCCTCGGCCTCGCGCGCGCCCTCGTCGAGCCGGGTGAATTCGCGAAAGACGGTGTTCAGCTTGTCGCCGGCGATGCCGATGCCGGTGTCGATCACCTGGATCTCGGCCAATTCGCCGCGCCGCCTGACGCCAACCAGGACGCGGCCGTGGCGCGTGTATTTGATGGCGTTGGAGACGAGATTCTGGATCAGGCGGCGCAGCAAATTGCGGTCCGTCGTCACCGTCAACGATGACGGCATGATGGTCAGCTCGAGCTTCTTTTCGGCCGCGAGCGGGCGGAAGTCGTTGCCGATCTGGCGCAGCAATCCGTCGAGGTTGAAGGCGGTGTCATCCGGCTTCATCGCGCCGGCATCGAGGCGGGAGATGTCGAGCACGGCGCCGAGAATCGTCTCGACCGATTCCAGCGAGGATTCGATGTTCACGGCCGCCTTGCCGGCAGGTCCCTTGCCGGCCTTCTCGATCAGCGAGGAGCAATAGAGCCGGGCGGCGTTCAGCGGCTGCAGGATGTCGTGGCCGGCGGCGGCGAGGAAGCGCGTCTTGCCGAGATTGGCCTCCTCGGCCAGCATCTGTGCCTGCGCCAGTTCCTCATTGACCCGGGTCAGTTCGATGGTGCGCGTCTTGACGCGCTGCTCCAGCGATTCATTGGCACGCTTCAGTGCCAGGTCCTGCTCGACGCGACCGGAAATGTCGGCATAGGTGGCGACGATGCCGCCGTCCGGCATCGGGTTGGAACGCAGTTCCAGGATGCGGCCCGAGGTTTTCAGCTCCATCTGCCATGGGCTGACGAAGCTGGTCAGCCGGTTGAGCATGGCCACACGCTGATCGGCAGGGATGTCGCCGCGCTCGGCGAGATGGCGCAGGATGCGGTCGAGCGAGACGCCGACCTGGCCCATCTCGTCGGGCAGGTCGAACAGTGCCCGGTACTGGCGGTTCCAGCAGATCAGGCGGAAATCCCGGTCGAAGACGGTGATGCCCTGTTCCATCTGGTCGAGCGCGATCTGCAAGAGGTCGCGGTTGTGCTGCAGCGCCTCGGTGGCGTCGTCGAGCAAGCGGAAGGCATCTCGGGATTCGCGGTCGTGGCGCCGAAACAGCAGCGACAGGATCAGTCGTGCCGAGGAGGAGCCGACGGCGCTGGCCAGCAGCTGCTCGGAAAAGCGGATGACGTCCATGCTCGCCTGCTCGTTGCCGTGCAGAGAGGCTCCGTTGGTCTTTTCGAACGACTGGAAGGAGCGCTCGGTGCGCTCGACGCCGAGATAGCGCCCGATCGTGTCCTTCAGGTCGTTGACGGTGATGGCGGTGCGGAAACGGCGCAGGCTGGGCATCGGGCCGGCATCGCGCGGCACGAAGATCGACGCCTGGATGCGTTCCAGCGGCACCGACGCGCGCGACAGCGAGCCGAGCACGAAAAACACCGCATTGATCGACAGGCTCCATAACACGCCGTGGTTCAGCGGTTCGGCGACGGTGCCGAACAGGGCCTGCGGCCGCAGCGCCTCGAAGCCGAACAGCCCGTGCACGATGATGCCGGTATCGGCCGCGGCAAGCGACGGCAGGAGCAGTGTGTAGCCCCATACGAGGATGCCGGCGACCATGCCGAGTGCCGCACCCCGGCCGTTGGCGCCGCGCCAGATCAGCCCGCCGATCAGGGCGGGGGCGAACTGGGCGATGGCCGCGAACGACATCAGGCCGATCGACGACAGGCGCGCGCTGTTGGTGCTCTCGCGGTAGTAGAGGAAGGCGATGAACAACAGGATGAAGATCGCCCCGCGCCGCACATTGAGGATCAGCGTCGACCAATCCTCGGTCTCGGAGGTCGAGGTCTTGAGCAGGCGGCGCACGAACAGCGGAATGACGAGATCGTTGGAGATCATGATCGACAGCGCCACGCTTTCGACGATCACCATCGCCGTCGCCGCCGACAGGCCGCCGATGAAAGCCGCCATCGCCAGCACATCATGGCCGCTGAACAGGGGCAGCGACAGCACATAGAGATCGCTGCTGGTTCCGGCGCCGACCAGCGACAGGCCGGCGAAGGCGATCGGCAGCACGAACAGGTTGATCGCCACGAGGTAGAGCGGGAACACCCATGTCGCGGTGCGCAGTTCGGCCTCGCCGCGGTTTTCGACGATGGTGACGTAGAACTGCCGCGGCAGCATGATGATGGCAAAGCCGCTGAGGCACGTCAGCACCAGCCAGGTGGCGAGCGAGGTGTTGTAGCTCATCGCCTGCCGGACCTGCGCGTTCTCGGCGAGCTTGTCGAACATGTCGCCTGGGCCGCCGAAGATCAGGAAGGTGACCATCAGGCCGATCGCCAGGAAGGCGGCGAGCTTGACGACGGTTTCGACCGCCACCGCCAGCACCAGCCCGTCCTGGTGTTCGGTGGCGTCGGCGTGACGGGTTCCAAACAGCACCGCGAACAGCGCCAACAGCATGGCGACGACCAGCGAGATGTCGCTGACGAAGGGATCGAACGAAGGCGGCGATCCCGTATAGTGCTCGACCATCAGGCTGACCGAACCGGATATCGCCTTCAACTGCAGCGCGATATAGGGCACCGCGCCGATGGTGGCGATCAGCGTGGCGATCGCCGCGACGGTGAAACTCTTGCCGTAGCGTGCGCCGAGGAAATCCGCGATCGAGGTGATCTTCTCGGTCTTGGCCAGCCGCACGATACGGTTGAGCAGCGGGAAGCCGAAGACGAAGACGAGCACCGGGCCCGTATAGATGCCGAGGAATTCGAGGCCGCGTTCGGAAGAGAGACCGACCGAGCCGAAGAAAGTCCAGGATGTGCAGTAGATCGCGAGGCTGAGCGCATAGATGAAAGGCCGCCCCCGGCTCGGCTCGGAGATGGCCGAGCGGCGGTCGCCGAGGCTGGCGATGGCAAACAGCAGCGTCACATAGGCGACCGCGATGATGACGATGAACAAGCCCTGCACGCTTGGACTTTCCTCCTCTGCCGTCTTTCTATCCGGCTTGCCCGGACGCAACCACAGCTTGGCGTCCGAGTCCATTGCAGAGCTGTGCAGGACGGCTATCAGGGCGGCGCGTCGGTGTCGTTATGGTGAAGATCGCCGCTGAGCGCCGTGGTTTTCGAAGGTGTGTCGGTAAATGTCTTTCAGATCGCGTTCGGGGCGATGCGTTATCCTATGGCGCATGCGGGAGTTCGGCACGCGCTTCCCGAATAATGTCGTCGATCGACTTTTCGCTGACCGGGCTCTCAAAACCTTCGTTGATCGCCGCCTGAATCGCTTTCCGCTTCTCGTCGGGCGAAAGCGCGTCAAACCAAGCGCGCTGCTCCTTTGTTGGAGCCGCCCACGGATAAACATCAATGCTGATGGTTTCGAGCATGTTCATGAGAACATTATAGGCGAAAACGCCTATAATTTCCAGAAATTCAATGCTGGCTTTGCCGTGCCGTCAATGCGGGAAACCTTGCAAAGAGCGATTGATCGCTCGCGTCAACAACCAGGGGCCCATGCCGTGCTCGGCGGCAATCTGGTCCAGCGTGGTCGTTTTGCAGTGATTCGGCGGCATCTGTGTCGATTTGCATCGCGGGGATGAAATTTCACGCCCTTGTACGCAACGCGTCAAATTCGGCAGAGCTGCCGCCCAAAGTGCCGTAAGGTAAGGAGAAAGCGGTTGTTTTCTCCCTTTTACCCATGTTGCGTCAGGAGGTTTTTGTTATGTTGCCTCAGGTCGATGCCGCAAGGACGGAAACGGCAGCTCGGCCAGTCACGACAAGGAGGGTCGAATGCTGAAAGAATTCCAGGAATTTATTTCCAAGGGCAATGTGATGGACCTTGCGGTCGGCGTCATCATCGGCGCGGCCTTCGGCAAGATCGTCGATTCCCTTGTTAACGATATCATCATGCCGATCGTCGGCGCGATTTTCGGCGGCTTGGACTTCAACAATTATTTCCTTGGCCTCTCCTCGGCCGTCAACGCCACCTCGCTGGCCGACGCCAAGAAGCAAGGCGCGGTCTTTGCCTACGGCAGCTTCATCACTGTCGCGTTGAACTTCCTTATCCTCGCTTTCATCATTTTCCTGATGGTCAAGGCGGTGAACAACATGCGCAAGCGGCTTGAGCGCGAGAAGCCCGCTGCACCGGCGGCTCCGCCGCCAGCCGACGTCGCGCTGCTCACCGAAATTCGCGATCTGCTCGCCAGGCGCTGACCACGGGCAGCATTGCTGGACCAAAACCCCGGTCGTTGGCGGCCGGGGTTTTCTGTTTTCGCATCTGGTAAGGACCGCTGACGAAAACCGCAGACCAAAAACGGATCCGCCCATGACCCTGATCGACAGCTTGCGCACCGAGGCCCGTGCGGCACCCGAAAGTGGCATTGTCGCCGTCGTCAATTACGGCCGCCTGCGCGAAGGCATGATTCCGCTCTGGGCCGGCGAAGGCGACCTGCCGACGCCAGCCTTCATCACCGATGCCGCGTCGAAGGCGCTGGCCGGCGGCGAGACATTCTACACCTGGCAAAGGGGCATCCCCGATCTCAGGCAGGCACTCTCCCGTTACTATGCCAGGCATTTCGGCAAGAATTTCCCGGAGGAAGAATTCATCGTCACCGGCTCCGGCATGCATGCCATCCAGCTGGCGCTCGACGCGCTCGCCGGCGCCGGCGACGAGGTGGTCTACCTGTCGCCGGCCTGGCCGAATTTCGATGCCGCAGCAGGGATAGCGGGAGCCGTCCCAGTCGCGGTCACGCTCGATCATTCCGGCAATGGCTGGTCCTGCGACATCGAGAAGATCGCCGCTTCGATCACGCCGCGCACAAAGGCGCTGTTCATTAACACGCCGTCGAATCCGACCGGCTGGACCGCCGATCACGAGACCTTGCAGGCGATCCTCGCTCTGGCGCGCGCGAAAAACCTCTGGATCATCGCCGACGAGATCTATTCACTGTTCCACTATGGCCACGGCCGCGCGCCGTCCTTCCTCGACATAGCGTCGGCGGAAGACCGTATCCTGTACGTCAACTCCTTTTCCAAGAACTGGGCGATGACCGGCTGGCGCGTCGGCTGGATCAAGACGCATCCGAGCTTGCAGCAGGTGTTCGAGAACCTGATCCAGTATTCGAGCTCCGGCGTCGCCCAGTTCATGCAGCGCGGTGCGGTCGCCGCCCTTGACGAGGGCGACGCCTTCGTCGCCGAACAGGTGGAGCGGGCGCGCAAGGCGCGCGACCTTGTCTGCGGCATCCTCGGCGCCACCGGCCGCGCTGGGTTTACGGTGCCGCAGGGCGCGTTCTATCTGTTTTTCACCGTCGAGGGCATCACCGATTCACGCACCGCTGCCTTCGACATCGTCGACAAGGCCAATGTCGGCCTGGCGCCAGGCACCGCTTTCGGCCCCGGCGGTGAGGCGTTTTTGCGGCTGTGCTTCCACCGCCGTCTCGACCAGATCGAGGAAGCGGCACACCGGCTGGCGAAGTGGATGAAGAACGCCTGAGCCGCTGACGAAGCCCGAATTGAAATCGCTCCGGCGAGCCAGATGGCCGCCGGAGTAGAGTTCCAAACGGCATCAGCCGCCTGACTTGGGCACCAGCAATGGAATGATGCGGTCGCTCTTGGCCACCGAAGGCCGACCGGCGGAGCCGTAGGGGATGCCGAGCGCATCCCAGGTCTCGACCAGCGCATCCTGCAATTCGGCGATCAGCGCATCGGAATGGAACGGCGTCGGCGTGATGCGCAGCCGCTCCGTACCGCGCGGCACGGTCGGGTAGTTGATCGGCTGGATGTAGATGCCGTGCACGCCGAGCAGGCGGTCGCTGGCCATCTTGCAGGCCTCGGGATCGCCGACCAGCAGCGGCACGATGTGCGTCGGCGAATCCATCACCGGCAGGCCGGCGGCCGACAGGATGTGTTTGGTTCTCGCGGCCTGCTGCTGCTGGGCGTCGCGCTCGGCCTGCGAGCGCTTGAGATGGCGGATCGACGCGGTCGCGGCGGCAGCGATCGCCGGCGGCAGTGCCGTGGTGAAGATGAAGCCCGGCGCATAGGAGCGCACGGCGTCGATCACAGCGCTGGTGCCGGTGATGTAGCCGCCCAGCGTGCCGAATGCCTTGGCCAGCGTGCCTTCGATGATGTCGATGCGGTCGGCCAGGCCTTCGCGCTCGGTGATGCCGCCGCCGCGCGGCCCGTACATACCGACGGCATGGACCTCGTCGATATAGGTCATGGCGTTGTAGCGCTCGGCGAGTTCGACGATCTCTTTGATCGGCGCGATGTCCCCATCCATCGAATAGACGCTTTCGAAGACGATCAGCTTGGCGCGTTCGCGCCCCGCCGCCTGCAAAAGGCTTTCCAGATGCGCCACGTCATTGTGGCGGAAGATCTTCTTTTCGGCGCCGGAACGCCGCACGCCTTCGATCATCGAGGCGTGGTTCAATTCGTCCGAGATGATCAGGCAGTTGGGCAAAAGCTTCGCGATGGTCGAGATCGAGGCTTCGTTGGAGACGAAACCGGAGGTGAAGACCAGTGCCGCTTCCTTGTCGTGCAGGTCGGCAAGCTCCAGCTCGAGCTCTACCAGCGGGTTCGAGGTGCCGGAAATGTTGCGGGTGCCGCCGGCGCCCGAACCCATCTTGCCAGCGGTATTCTGGAACGCGGCGATGACGTCGGGATGCTGGCCCATGCCGAGATAGTCGTTGGAGCACCAGACGGTGATTTCCTCGGCGCGGCCATTGGAACGCCAGATGGCGCGCGGGAACTTGCCCGCGATCCGCTCGAGGTCGGCGAAAACGCGGTAGCGACGCTCGGCATGGAGCTGGTCGATCGCTTCCTCGAAGAACCGCTGATAGTTCATGTCGACTTCCCAATTTTTGCGCGGGATCATAATCATTGGCCTGTTGGTCGTCCACCTGGCCTTTTTGGTCAAAATGCCACGCCCCGGACCTGTTCCTAACGACCGCGGATCGTGGCCTATTCCCTTGATGTGGATGAACTTTGTTTCAGGACAATGCCACTGGCCGGCAATGCCGGTTACCAGGGGTCCAATGGCCATGCGGCGGGCTTTCCAGTAGAGCGGGGTTGAGACAGTTTCCGATAAATCTTGGATAAGCGAGGACGCGGATGACAGTTTTGGTGACAGGCGGCGCCGGTTACATCGGCAGCCATATGGTCTGGGAGCTGCTGGATGCCGGCGAAAGCGTGGTCGTTCTCGACCGTCTTTCCACCGGTTTCGAATGGGCGGTGGCGCCGGAGGCCAAGCTGGTCGTCGGCGATGTCGCCGACAAGGAATTGGTTGGCGCGGTCATCAGGGAGAACAAGGTCGACGCGATCATTCATTTCGCCGGCTCGATCGTGGTTCCGGAATCGGTCGCCGACCCGCTCAGCTATTATGAGAACAACACCTCGAAGACGCGCACGCTGATCGAAACCGCGGTGCGCGAAGGCGTGCCCAATTTCATCTTTTCCTCGACCGCCGCCGTCTACGGCGGCGCCGGGCTGGAGCCGGTGCGCGAGGACGCCCGCCTGGCGCCGGAATCGCCCTATGGCCTGTCCAAGCTGATGAGTGAGTGGATGCTGCGCGACGCGTCGATCGCGCATGGCCTGCGCTATACGGCGCTGCGCTACTTCAACGTCGCCGGCGCCGACCCGAAGGGCCGCACCGGCCAGTCGACGCCGGGCGCAACCCATCTGATCAAGGTCGCCTGCGAGACGGCACTCGGCAAGCGGCCGTTCATGCAGGTGTTCGGCACCGATTATCCGACGCCGGACGGCACCTGCATGCGCGACTACATCCATGTCAGCGACCTGGCGGCGGCGCATCGCCTGGCCCTGCAGCGGCTGCGTGCCGGGGGACAGAGCCTCGTCGCCAATTGCGGCTACAGCCATGGCTATTCGGTGCTGGAGGTCATCGACAGCGTGCGCCGTGCCTTTGGCCGTGATTTCGAGGTGAAGATGGGCGACCGTCGCCCTGGCGATGCCGCGGCGGTGGTTGCCAATTCGGATCTCGCCCGCGCCGAGCTCGGCTGGACCCCGCAACGCGACGATCTCGACCAGATCGTCGCCGACGCGCTCGCCTGGGAGCGCATCCTGACCGGCAAGAACTCCGCGCGCGGCTGAGCCGGGTTCTCCCAAGGGCTCGCAAGCCGGGCAGCGAAGCGCTATTGAAGGCGTTCGCGGCAAGGCGCGGAGGCGCGGCGCCGCGAGGAGATCTTGGGGGAATGGCATGAAAATAACGGTGCTCGGGGCCGGTGTCGTCGGTACGGCGGCCGCCTATTATCTGGCCAGCGACGGCCATGAGGTGACGGTGATCGAGCGCCATCCGGCGGCGGCACAAGGCACCAGCCAGTCCAATGCCGGCCTGGTGTCACCGGGTGACGCCACCGCCTGGGCCTCGCCGGCGGCTTTGAAGACCTTCCTGCGCGGGCTCTACAACCATGATCTCGGCATCAAGGTCAGGCTGCGCCTTGATCCCTATTTCCTCGCCTGGAGCCTGCGTTTCCTGCGCCAGTGCACGGTGGCGCGCCTGCGCGCCAACACCGACATCAAGCTCAGGCTCGCGCTCTATTCGCGCGACTGCATCAATGCGCTTTCGGAAGCGACCGGCATCCATTACGACGAGCGCAAGAAGGGCATTCTCTATTTCTTCCGCTCGCAAAAGAGCCTCGACACCGGCACCGACAATTACCGTTATCTTGCCAAGCACGGCCTGCCGATCGAAATCGTCGGCCGCGACCGGCTGGTCGAGCTGGAACCGGGCCTTGCCGGCGTCAAGGACAAGATTGCCGGCGGCGTCTATTCGCCAACCGACCAGACCGGAGATTCCAAGCAGTTTGTCGACAGGCTGGCCGCCTATGCGGCCGAGAAGCTCGGCGTCAAATTCCTGTTCGGCACGACAGTCGAAGGCCTCGACATCGAGGGCGACCGGGTGCGCGCGGTGATGACTTCGGCCGGCCCGGTCGCCGGCGATGCGGTTGTCATCTCGATGGGGCCGGAAAGCGGCCTGCTCGGGCGCCGTTACGGCATCGACCTGCCCGTCTATCCGGTAAAAGGCTATACCGCGACGATTCCCCTGGAGGACGAAAGCAGGGGACCGACCATGGGCGGCGCCGACGAGGACCGGCTGATCGGCTATTCCAGGCTGGGCAACCGGTTGCGGATGTCCTCGACGGCCGAATTCACCGGCTTCGACCGCACTTTCAAGCCCGCCGATTTCAAGACGATCATCAGCACCGGCAAAGATCTTTTCCCGGGTGCCTTCGACGAGAAGAAGGCTGTGTTCTGGGCGGGCCTGCGCCCGATGATGCCCAACTCGGTGCCGGTCATCGGCCAGGCGCGCTACAAGAATCTCTATCTCGACACCGGCCACGGCCATGTCGGCTGGACCATGGCCTGCGGCTCGGGGAAATTCCTTGCCGACCTCGTTTCCGGCCGCAGGCCGGAGATCGACCCGCAGGGGCTGGTTTACGGGGGCTAGGATGTCGGGACCGCAAGTCGCCATCGACCTTGGCCGCATCGAGCGCAACGCGCGCACCATCGTCGAGCGCTGCGCGCTGTCGGGCATAAAAGTGTTCGGCGTCACCAAGGGCACTTGCGGCATGCCGCAAGTGGCACGCGCCATGCTGCGCGGCGGCGTCGCCGGCATCGCCGAATCGCGTTTCGAGAACATCCGCCGGCTGCGCGACAGCGGCATCAACGCACCGATCATGCTGCTGCGCAGCCCGCCGATGGCGCGGGTCGAGGAGGTGGTGCGCACCGTCGACATCAGCCTGCAATCGGAACTCGCCACCATCCGCGAAATTTCGCGCATCGCCGAGCGCATGGGCCGCGTCCACGACATCATGCTGATGATCGATCTCGGCGATCTCCGCGAAGGCATCTGGCCGAACGACCTGATCCCCACGGTTGAGCAGATCCTGCAGTTCAAGGGCGTGCGCATCGCCGGCATCGGCACCAATCTCGGCTGCTTCGGCGCCATCATGCCGACGCCGGAAAACCTTGGGCAGCTCGTCGCCCATGCCTACAAGACCGAGCGCCTGTCCGGCAAAAGCCTCGACGTGATTTCCGGCGGCGCCTCGTCGTCGCTGCCGCTGCTGCTCGAAGGCAGGCTTCCGGCCGGCATCAACAATCTGCGCGTCGGCGAGGCGATCCTGCAAGGTGGCGTCGAAACCTTCCGCGATGTGCCATGGGCCGAGCTCGAGCCCGATGCCTGCCGGCTGACCAGCGACATCATCGAGGTCAAGCTCAAGCCGTCACGGCCGATCGGCCAATCGGGCTACGACGCCTTCGGCAACCAGCCGGTCTTCCCCGACGAAGGCGACAGGCTGCGCGCCATCGCCAATATCGGCCGCGAGGACGTGCTGGTCGAGGGGCTGACGCCGATTGCCAGGGGGATCCGGGTGCTGGGCGCCTCCAGCGACCATCTGCTTTTGGACGTCGCCGATGCCGACCCGCCGCTGGCCGTCGGCGACCGCGTCGCCTTCCGCATGAGCTATGGCGCCATGCTTTTGGCAATGACCTCGGAATATGTCGAGAAGGCCCCGATGCACGACGTCGAGGATTTTTCCGGCCGCAAGATGGTGTCGATCTCCGCCGAACCGGGGGCCGCCGGGATCCTGGCCCGGGAGGGCACGGGGGCGCGGCTGGAGGCGATGAATTTCGACGTCGTCGAATTGGCCGATATCGAGCGGCCGCCATCGGGACTGGTCCGGCTGACCGCCGGCGCCGATCGTCGCGTCGCGCACAAGGCGCTGACCGCGACGGCGCGAGCCACGCATTCCTGCGGCCTGATCTGGATCGATTCCATCGCCGCCCTGATGCCCGAGGACGAGGACGGCATCGACCTGCCGGAAGGTTCGGTCCTGGCGCGCACCCTCGGCCTCGACCACAAGGCGGGCGCGCTGCAGCCGCAGCTGTCGCCGGAGAATGTCGTCATCGTCGGCCTGCGCCACGCCGATCCGGCCGAAGCGCGCGTGCTGAAGGACTCACGCGTGTCGGCCTTCACCATGACCGATATCGACGCCATGGGCATGCGCGACCTGATGCATGAAGCGATCCGTATCGCCACATCAGGCACGCAAGGCTTTCATGTCAGCTACTCGCCTACAGTGACCGAATTCGCCGGCTGGGCGGCGGGCTCCGGTGGGCTGACCGTGCGCGAGACGCATCAGGCGATGGAGGCGATCGCGCTCTCCGGCGGGCTGCTGTCGATGGATGTGTCGGGCCTGACCGCGGATCTGGAGCCGCGGATCGGCACCGATGCGGTCAATTTCGTCATGTCTGCCTTCGGCAAACGGATTCTCTGATCAGCCCTGCACTTCCACTGCCGCCCGCCATGCGCTGACATAGTCGACCCAGGCTGGGTCTATAGGCCGTTCTATTCTTTCGCCCTTGCCCTGTGCCATCAGTTGATCGGATGCCAGCAGCGCCGCGCCGATGCTGGTGCCGGTGGCGGCCTCCGACGCAACCACGGCGCGCGCCGTGGCTGCCGCCAGCATGCCGACAAAGAGCCGGTTGCGGGCAAAGGGGCCTTCGACCGTGGTCGGCCCGTCGGCACCGATCAAGTCGAGGCAGGTCGCCGTCATCAGAGCCAGATAGAATGAGATGGCGGCAAAGCGCTGGCCTTTGTTGATGCCGTCGGCGTTGAGCCATGCCGCGGCATGGTGCGGGAACGGCCCCGAACCTTGCTGGGTCGACGGCAGCAGCAGCATCTTTCGCGCCAGCACGGCGCCGACATCATCCTCGGTCCACGGCTCCGGCTGATCCTTTGTCAGCACCGAAAACTCGCGGCCGCCCATGAAGCGCGCCGAGGGAACGGGATCACCGAGCGCGTTGACATTGACCAGCGTGTCGCGCGCGGCATCCAGCGCAATCTGTTTGCCGCCGACCGCCATCGATACCACCCAGGTGCCGGTCGAGACGACGGAGAAAGGCGGCTTGTCGGAGAGAAGATGCGGCAGCAGCGAGGCGTTGGAATCATGCAGGCCGCAGAACACCGGCGTGTGCGGATCCAGTCCGGTTCGCACAGCAACGGTGGGCAGGATCGGGCCGAGGCGATCGCTGGCCGGCCGCACCGGCGCCATCAGGCTTCGCCACTCCAGCCTCTCGACCAGGGATGAAAAATCCGCTGTCCACGGGTTCCACAGGTCGGTGTGGCAGCCGAGCGAGGTGACCTCGTTGGCGGCGATGCCGGTCAGGCGCAAGGCCCAGTATTGCGGGTACATCAGCAGCGCCGCGGCCCTGGCGAATTCCGCCGGGAAGCTCTTCTGCTGCCAGAAGAATTGTGCTCCGAGATTGAGGCCGAGCGGCAGGCGCGGCGTGCCGGTCTCGGCAAAAGGCGGGCGGATCGCGTCGTAATCCTCGGCCATCCCGTCGGGGCCGTCGAACTCATAGTCGAGCACCGGCAGCACCAGTTCACCCGCCGCGTCGACCAGCACGCCGGTCGCGCCATGGGTGGTGATCGAAATGGCGTCGATGCGCTGTTCGCGGTTGAGGCCGGCAAGGCTTTCGAGGATGAATGCCCACAGTGCCTTGACATCGTGATGTGGGTAAGGCGCCTGCCGCACCGGCGCATTCGCCATGCGGCGCAGCGCCACCTCGCTCAACGTGGCGAGGTCGACCAGCGCCACCTTGGCGTTGGTCTTGCCGATGTCGATGACGGCGATGTGACGCATCGCACTCATGCCATGTGGAACATTGTTTCCAGCTTCACGGCCACCGGCTCGTTGTCCAGCCTGGTCTCCATGATGTCGGCCATGTGGGCCCACCAGCGCTGCATCACCGAATGTCCGGGCAATTCGTCCATGCGGTGGTCGTCTTGCCGCCACAGCACACCGAACAGGATATTGGTCTCCTCGTCGAGATGGATGGAATAATCGGAGACGCCGGCCTGCTTCAGTAGCGCGACCAGCGACGGCCAGATCTCGTCATGGCGCTTCTTGTACTCTGCCTTCATGCCGGGCTTCAGCTTCATCTTGAACGCGTATTTCTTGGCCATCAACGCCCTCCGCGCAGCCGCCGCCAGACGATCGGCAAGGCAATGACGATGATCAGCAGCAGGCCGATGAAGATCGACATGACGATGCCCGGCACATTGAGCAGGCCAAGTCCGAAGGTCACCAGCCCCATGATGAAGGCGGCCAGGACGACCCCAAGAATGCTGCCGGCGCCACCGAGGATACTGACGCCGCCGAGCACCACCATGGTGATGACTTCCAGCTCGTAGCCTTGTGCGATCGAGGGCCGCGTCGAACCGAGGCGCGAGGTGATCAGCACCGAGGCGATGCCCGACATCAGCCCGGTCAGGCAAAACAGGATGAACTTGGTGCGGCCGACGCGCACGCCGGAAAATTGCGCAGCGACCGGATTGTTGCCGATGGCGAAGACGCGTCGGCCGAAACTCGTGCGGTGCAAGAGGAACCAGTAGACGACAGCCGCGATCAGGAACAGCACCAGCTCGAACGACACCACCCACCAGACATAGCCCTGGCCGAAGAAGGCGAAGCTTGAGGGATAGCCTTTGTAGGCCTGGTCGCCGAGGATGATGAAGGCGATGCCGCGAAACAGGCTCATCGTGCCGATGGTGACGACGATCGAGGGCAGGCCGAGCCTTGTCACCAGCAGCCCGTTGAAGGCGCCGCAGCCTAACCCGACGACGATGCCGATCAGCACCAGCACGGGCGTGCCGGCGCCGGCCTGCACCGCCATGCCCATCATGGTCGACGCCAGCGCAATGATGGCGGCCACCGACAGATCGATCTCGCCCGAGATGATCAGCAGCGCCATGGCGAAGGCGATCAGGCCCTTCTCGGTGAAATTGAAGGTCAGATCGGACAGCGAGTACGGGTCGAGGAAATAGGGCGAGGCGAAGCTGTTGATGGCGAAGATGGCGACGGCCACCACGACCAGCAGCGCTTCCCAGGAAAAGATCGCCGAACGCAGCGGCTTGTCGAGCCGGTCGGGAATGTGGCGCGGGGCAGGGATGTCGGTCACGCCTCCACCTTTCTGAGGATGATGCGGCCTTGCTGGCGCTCGCCGCGCGCATTGAGCACGACGGCCAGAATGATTGCGCTGCCCGAAATCGCCATCTGCCAGAAAGGCGAGATGTTGATGACCGGCAGCGCATTGGAGATGATGCCGAGGAACAGTGCGCCTAATACCGCGCCGCCGACCGAGCCGATGCCGCCGGCGATCGAGATGCCGCCGATGACGCAGGCGGCGATGATGTTGAGCTCATAGCCATTGGCGACCTCGACCGAGGCGATCACGTAGCGCGAGATCCAGAGATAGCCTGACAGGCCGCCAATCATGCCGGAGATGCAGAAGACGATGAATTTCGTCCGGCCGACATCGATGCCGGCATAGACGGACGCCGTCGGGTTGACGCCGATCGCGTAGATCGAGCGGCCGAGCGCGGTGCGTGTCATCACAACGAAGAACAGCGCAATGACCAGGATGGCGATCCACGACAGCACCGGAATGCCGAGGAAGGCCGCGCGCTGGAAGCCGATGAACTCCGGGCTCATCTTGTCGGCATTGACCCAGGCACCGCCGGACAGGACGAAGGTGGCGCCGCGATAGATGGTCAGTGTGCCCAAAGTCACCACGATCGAGGGAATGTTCAGCCGCCAGACCAAAAGGCCGTTGATGGCGCCGAGCACCAGGCCGACCAGTAGTGCGATGACGATCAGCAGCGGGATCGGGATTGCCGGATGCGCGGCGTTCAGCATCGCCACCACCATGCCGGTGAAGCAGAGATTGGACGCCATCGACAGGTCGATCGACCGGGTCAGGATGACCACCATCTGGCCAAGCGCCAGGATCATCAGGATCGAGGTGTCGTTGAACACCTGGCGCAGATTGGCCGGATCGGCGAAGGCCGGAAAACGCGTCGAGATCAGCCCGATCAAGACGATGATGGCAGCAGCCAGCCAGATTTCGCGGTATTTGAGGAAAGCCTTCATGCCGCGATCCCTGCTGCCGTCCGAACCAGCGTCTCGGCGTCCAGCTCCTTGTTGTCGTAGACCGCCGCGACAAGCCCCTCGCGCATGACCACGACACGGTCGGACATGCCGAGGATTTCGGGCAGCTCGGACGACACCATGATCACCGACAGGCCTTGCGCCACCAACTCGGCCATGAAGCCGTGCACGGCGGCCTTCGAGCCGATGTCGATGCCCTTGGTCGGCTCGTCCAGGATGATCACCTTGGGCGACGTCGCCAGCCATTTGGCGATGACGATCTTCTGCTGGTTGCCGCCCGACAGTGTGCCGACATCCTGGCTGAGCGAAGAGGCCCTGAGGTCGAGTCGCTCGGTGTAGGAGCGGGCCAGATCGAACTCCTCCGACAGCCGCAGCAGGCCGGACTTCGACGTGCGCTTGAGCGAAGGCAGCGAGACGTTCTGGAAGATCGGCAGGCCGATCACCACGCCTTGCTTGCCGCGTTCTTCCGGTACGTAGACGATGCCGGCATCGATCGAATCCGCAGCCGATTTCGGCGCGATCGTCTTGCCTTCCAGCGTGATCGTGCCGGCTGAGGTGCGGGTGATGCCCGATATCGCCTGCATCACCTCGCTGCGGCCGGCGCCGACAAGGCCGTAAAAGCCGAGGATCTCGCCCTTGTGCAGTTCGAAGCCGATATCGTTGAATTCGGTCGGATGCGACAGGCCGGAAACGGAGAGCACCGGTGCGCCGATCTCGGCCTTGCGCTGCGGGAAGATGTGATCGACCGCGCGGCCGACCATCAGGCGCACGATCTGGCTCTGGCCGGCATCCTTGATCAGGCCTTCGCCGACCATCTCGCCATCGCGGAACACCGTGTAGCGGTCGGCGATACGGTAGATCTCGTCGAACTTGTGGCTGATGAACAGGATCGCCTTGCCATCGCTCTTGAGGAATTCGATCAGCAAAAAGAGCTCCTCGATCTCCTTCATGGAAAGCGCGGCGGTCGGCTCGTCCATGATGACGATCTGCGCGTCGATCGACATGGCACGCGCAACCGCGACCAGATGCTTGTTGGCGATGCCAAGGTCCTTCAGCCGCGCGTCGGCGTCGATATGGTCGGCATGCATGGTGTCCAGCACTTCGCGCGCGTTCTTGCGCATCGTGCGCCAGTCGATGGTGCCGAAACGCGTGCGTGGCGCGTGGCCGAGAAAGATGTTTTCGGCCACGCTCAGATCGTCGAACAGCACGGTTTCCTGGTGGATGGCGGTGACGCCATGGCCGAAGGCGGCATGCGCGCTGGGCAGGGTGACGGCGTGGCCGTCTATGCTGATCGTGCCCCCGTCGGGCTGGTAGATGCCGGTCATGATCTTGACCAGCGTCGACTTGCCGGCGCCGTTCTCGCCGATCAGCGCCGTCACCTGGCCCGGATAGAGCGACAGGCTGACATTGTGCAACGCGCGCACGCCGGGAAAGCTCTTGGAGATGCCGGACAGCGTCAAGCGTGGAGCCGGGGCCGGAGGCCGCTCCTTCACCGCGCCGTGTTGGGCTGTCGTGTCCATAGTCGTATCAAGCCCTGAAACAAGGTTCGTTTAAAGCCGCGGCGGGACGTGAGCCCCGCCGCGTCAGCTCTAGAGAACTCCAGATCAATAGATCTTGGAGAACTTTTCGATGTTCGACTTGTCGAACTGGAAGGGCGGAGCCATTGCAGCCGAGTTGGTGTCGTCGAGCGTGACCTTGCCGACGCGGCCGATCGACAGCGTGGCGCCGGGCTTGGCCTCTTCCTTCTTCACCGCCAGATCATGGGCGAGGTAGACGGCCGAGTAGCCGAGGTCGATCGGGTTCCACAGCGCAACCGCCTGGCTGGAACCGTTGTCGATGAACTTCTTGAACTCGGACGGCAGTGCGAGACCGGTGACATTGACCTTGCCGATCAGGTTCTCGTCGGTGACGACCTGGGCGGCGGCAACGACGCCGACGGTGGTCGGCGCGATGATCGCCTTCAGGTTCGGATAGGACTTCAACAGGCCCTTGGCTTCGTCGGTGCTCTTGGCCGAATCGTCATCGCCGTAGACGGTGGCGACGAGTTTGATCTTGGGGAACTTCTCCGGCAGGATCTTCTTGGCCGCGTCGATCCAGGCGTTCTGGTTGGTCGCGGTCGAGGAGGCCGACAGGATGGCGACCTCGCCGCCTTCCGGCAGGTGGTCGGCGGCGAGCTTGATGATGGTCTCGCCGATCAGGCCGGTGTCGGACGGGTTGAGGTGAAGCTGGCGACCTTCCTTGGCGACGCCCGAATCCCACGAGATGACGGTGATGCCGCGTTCCATGGCCTTCTTCAGCACCGGCACCAGAGCGTCGGCGTCATTGGCCGAAATGGCGATGGCGTTGACCTTCTGCGCGATCAGCGAATTGACCACTTCGATCTGCGCTTCGGCGGTCGCCTTGGTCGGGCCGGTGTAGATGATGTCGACATCGCCAAGTTCCTTGGCCGCCTCTTCGGCGCCCTTGTTGGCGGCATCGAAGAAGCCGTTGCCGAGCGACTTCACCACCAGCGCGATCTTGACGTTTTCGGCGTAGGCTGCATTCACGAACATGGCGGCTGAGAATGCAGCCGTCACCATCAATTTCTTCAAGAAGCTCATCGAATTTCCTCCCTTGAGCGTTGCATTCCATCGCCGCTGCGAGCGCGAGTTGGCCTCAGGCCTGCAGTGAAGATTCTTCCTTGTTGGTTGCGGATGTGCGGGCGACGATCAGCGTCACGCCGGCGGTCTCCAGCATCTTGGCTTCACGATCCTCGATGCCGTCATCGGTGATGACGGTGGCGATGCGCGACAGGCCGCACAGGATGAGGCTGGAGCGTTTGCGGAATTTCGAGGAATCGACCAGCACCACCAACTCGTCGGCCTGGTCGATCAGTTTCTGCTCCGCCTGGATCAAGAGCGGATCGCCCTCCATCAGGCCGAGCGGCCCCAGACCCTGCGCACCCATGAACATGCGGCGCGCATAGAAATTGCGCGTCACGTCGTTGTCGAAGGGCGACAGGATGATGTTCTGCTCGCGATAAATGGTGCCGCCCGACAGCATCACCGTATTCTTGGAGTGCTTGAGCAGGTGCTCGGCGATGGGGAACGAATTGGTGAAGATCGGCATGCGGCGGCCGGTCAGGAAATGCACCATCTGGAAGGTGGTGGTGCCGCCATTGATGATGATCGGTTCGCCGTCGTTGCACAGCTCGACCGCTTCACGCGCAATCGCCCGCTTCTGCGAGGCGTTGATGGTTTCGTTGACGGAAAAGGGCCGGCCGGCCAGCCCGATGAACTGCGGCGGCGAGATTGCCTCGGCGCCGCCGCGCACGCGGCGCAGGCGCTTCTGGACGTGGAGAGCCGCGATATCGCGCCGGATCGTCGCCTCGGAGGACTCCGTCAGGTCGACCATCTCCTGCACCGTCACCACAGGCTTTTCCTGGACGGCGGACAGAATGATCCTGTGGCGCTCTTTTTCGTGCATGGTTCCTCCCTGCCCGGGCATCTAGGCACCCAAAACGCGCAGTGTCAATCATTTCCGATCATATAATTTCATTGTGCAGTGCAATATGATCGATATTGATCGTTTGTGATTGACAAGCCGACCGCTTCCGTGGAAATTCGGGGCCAAATGGCCGCGCCTTCTGCGTGCCTTCGGGAGGATTTCTTATGCTCGACAAGCGCACCGGCGCGCGCCTCGCCAATCTGTGGGACGAGGCCAAGGCTCACGCCATGAGCGGGCCGGAACTTCTGGTCTACCGTTCGAACACACTTGGTTCCGACAAGCGGGTCACCAACTATGGCGGCGGCAACACGTCGTCGAAGATCTGGCAGAAAGACCCGCTTACCGGCGAGGATGTCGAAGTGCTGTGGGTCAAGGGATCGGGCGGCGACAGCGCCTCGATCAAGCTGGACGGCTTTGCCACGCTCTACATGGACAAGCTGCGCGCGCTCAAAGGCCTCTATCGCGGCGTCGAGCACGAAGACGAGATGGTCGGCTTCCTGCCGCACTGCACCTTCAACCTCAATCCGCGTGCGGCTTCGATCGACACGCCGCTGCATGCCTACGTGCCGAAGCCCTTTGTCGACCACATGCATCCCGATGCCATCATCGCCATTGCCGCGGCGAAGGATTCGAAGGCGCTGACGAAAGAAATCTTCGGCGAGGCCATCGGCTGGCTGCCGTGGAAGCGCCCTGGCTTCGAACTTGGCCTGTGGCTGGAGAAATTCTGCCTCGAACACCCAGCCGCCAAGGGCGTCATCCTGGAAAGCCACGGCCTGTTCACCTGGGGCGACACCCCCAGGGAATGCTACGAGACGACGATCTCAGTGATCAACCAGGCGATCGAATGGTTCGAGCGCCGCTCCGAGGGTGTCGCTATCTTCGGCGGTGAAGCGGCCAAGTCGCTCGACGCCACTGAGCGCCGTGCCATCGCGGCCAAACTGATGCCGAGGATTCGCGGCCTGATCTCGGAAAGGAGCCACAAAACAGGCCATTTCGACGATTCCACTGCTGTGCTCGAATTCGTCAACTCCAGGGATCTGCGCCCGCTGGCGGCACTTGGCACGTCGTGCCCTGACCATTTCCTGCGCACCAAGATCCGCCCGCTGGTCATCGAGTTCGATCCGGCAAAACCCGATGTCGATGCCGTCATCGCGCGTCTTGCCGACGACATCGCCGAATATCGCGTTGGCTACCAGGCCTATTACGACAGCTGCAAGCATCCGGACTCGCCCGCCATCCGCGATCCCAATGCCGTCGTCTACCTGATGCCCGGCGTCGGCATGTTCACCTTCGCCGGCGACAAGGCGACGGCGCGCATCTCGGGCGAATTCTATGTCAACGCCATCAACGTCATGCGCGGCGCCTCCACCGTGTCGTCTTATGTCGGCCTGCCTGCACAGGAAGCCTTCGACATCGAGTACTGGCTGCTCGAAGACCTGAAGCTGCAGCGTATGCCGAAGCCGAAGTCGCTTGCCGGCCAGATCGCCCTGGTCACGGGTGGCGCCGGCGGCATCGGCCGCGCCACGGCCAACCGCCTGCTGCGCGAAGGCGCCTGCGTGGTGCTGGCCGACATCGATGAGGCGGCACTCGCCAGCACCAATGACGAACTGGCGAAAGTCTACGGCAGGGACTTCGTGCGGCCGGTGCTGATCAATGTCACCTCGGAGGAGCAGGTCATTTCGGGCTTTGCCGAGACAGCGGTCGAGTTCGGCGGCATCGACATTCTGGTATCGAATGCAGGGCTGGCCTCCTCGGCGCCGATCGAGGAGACGACGCTGGCGCTGTGGAACAAGAACATGGACATCCTGTCGACCGGTTATTTCCTGGTCTCGCGGGAAGCGTTCCGGCTGTTCCGCGCGCAGAAGATTGGCGGCAACGTCGTCTTCGTCGCCTCCAAGAACGGCCTTGCCGCATCGCCGAACGCCGCCGCCTATTGCACCGCCAAGGCTGCCGAGATCCATCTCGCCCGCTGCCTGGCGCTGGAGGGCGCGGAGGCGCAGATCAGGGTCAATGTCGTCAACCCGGACGCGGTGCTGCGCGGCTCGAAGATCTGGACCGGCGAGTGGAAGGAACAGCGCGCCGCCGCCTACAAGATGTCGACCGACGATCTGGAGGAGCACTATCGCTCGCGTTCGATGCTGAAGCGCTCGGTCTTCCCGGAAGACATCGCAGAGGCGATCTATTTCCTGGCGTCCGACATGTCGGCCAAGTCGACCGGCAACATCATCAATGTCGACGCGGGCAACGCCCAGTCGTTCACGCGCTGAGCGGAGGGGACGATGGAACACATCATCTCCGCCGGCCTCGTCGACAAGGACAACGCCGCGCGCAAGGCCAACCTCGAGCGCGACTATGCCTCGCTCGGCGAGCGGCTCGACCGTCGCGGCATCGCCATCGACGCTGTCAGAGACAAGGTCGAGAAATTCGCGGTGGCGATCCCGTCCTGGGGCGTCGGCACCGGCGGCACGCGTTTTGCCCGCTTTCCCGGTGCCGGCGAGCCACGCGACATCTTCGACAAGATCGAGGATTGCGCCGTCATCCAGCAATTGACGCAGGCGACGCCGACCGTTTCCCTGCACATTCCGTGGGACAAGGCCGATCCGAACCGGCTGAAGCAAGCGGCCTCGCGCTTTGGCCTCGGCTTCGACGCCATGAACTCCAACACCTTTTCCGACGCCAAGGACCAGAAGCTCTCCTACAAATTCGGCTCGCTGTCGCATGCCGACGCCGGCACGCGCCGGCAAGCGGTCGAGCACAATCTCGAATGCATCGAGATCGGCAAGACGCTCGGCTCCAAGGCGCTGACGGTGTGGATCGGCGACGGTTCGAACTTTCCCGGCCAGGTCAATTTCGCCAAGGCATTCGAGCGCTATCTCGACGCCATGAAAGAGGTCTACGCCGGACTGCCCGCCGACTGGAAGCTGTTCAGCGAGCACAAGATGTACGAGCCGGCCTTCTATTCCACCGTCGTGCAGGACTGGGGCACCAACTACATGATCGCGCAGGAGCTGGGCGACAAGGCGTTCTGTCTCGTCGACCTCGGCCACCATGCCCCAAACGTCAACATCGAGATGATCGTGTCGCGGCTGATCCAGTTCAAAAAACTCGGCGGCTTCCACTTCAACGATTCGAAATATGGCGACGACGATCTCGACGCCGGTTCGATCGATCCTTACCGGCTGTTTCTCGTCTTCAACGAACTGGTCGACGCCGAACTTTCCGGCGCCGAGGGGTTCGACCCGGCCCACATGCTCGACCAGAGCCACAACGTCACCGATCCGATCGAAAGCCTGATGCTATCGGCGGTCGAGGTGCAGCGCGCCTATGCGCAGGCGCTGCTGGTCGACCGCAAGGCGTTGGAAGATTTTCAGGATAGCAATGACGCGCTGATGGCGACGCAGACGCTGAAAGCGGCCTACCGCACCGATGTCGAGCCGATCCTCGCCATGGCGCGGCTGAAGACCGGCGGCGCCATCGACCCGGTCGCCGCCTATCGAGCGGCGGGTTACCGCGCCAAGGTTGCAGCGGAACGCCCTGCAGTCGCTGGCGGTTCGGGGGGCATTGTCTGAGGCCGAGCCGGCCCCCTCATCCGGCCGCTTTGCGGCCACCGCCCTCCGGGCGTTCGTTGTTCGAAAAGCCAAGCAGTTGGCTTTTCGCCCGCTGCGCGGACCACGCCTCACCCCCGCAGGGAGAAGAGACTGGCGTCAGCGCTGACACCTCCTCTCCCCTCGGGGAGAGGTCGGATTGCCCCGAATTGCCCTTCGCAATTCGGTTGGCAATCCGGGTGAGGGGGCTCTTTCTCGTGCTCCCTTAATTGTTAGTGGACTCGATCCGTCCAACACGGTCTTCTAGGCATCCCCCCGCCCGGAGAACCGCCATGCCTCTCAACCGTCGGACACTGATCGCCGCCAGTCTTTCCATCACCTTTGTCCTGGCGCCGTTGACGAGTGTCTTCGCCGCCTCGCCGGCGCCGGCCAAGGGCGAGCACGGCATGGTGGTGACGGCCCAGCATCTGGCGTCCGAAGTCGGCATCGAGGTGTTGAAGAAGGGCGGCAATGCTGTCGACGCGGCGGTTGCCGTCGGCTATGCGCTCGCCGTCGTCTACCCCAATGCCGGCAATATCGGCGGCGGCGGCTTCATGACCATCCGCTTCAAGGACGGCAAATCGACCTTTCTCGATTTCCGCGAGCGGGCGCCGCTGGCGGCGACAAAAACCATGTATCTCGACAAGGACGGCAACCCGGCGAAGGGCGCCAGCCTCGACGGCTATCTCGCCGTCGGCGTACCGGGCTCTGTGGCTGGCTTCGAGATGGCCCGTGAAAAATACGGCAAATTGTCCCGCCAGGATCTGATGGCGCCGGCAATCGGCTACGCCAAGGACGGGTTCATCCTCAATCAGGGCGACGCTGCCTCGTTTGCCGGCAGTGCCGACAGGCTGGCGAAGGACCCCGCGGCCGCCGCCATATTCCTGAAACCCGACGGCAAGCCCTATGGCATCGGCGAGCGGCTGGTTCAGCCCGACCTCGCCGCCTCGCTCGCCGCCATTTCCGAAAAGGGTACGGATGCCTTCTATAAAGGCGCCATCGCTGACGCCATCATCAAGGCGAGCGGCGCCAAGGGCGGCATTCTCGCCAAGCCGGATTTCGAGCAGTATGCGGTGCGTGAGCTCAAGCCCGTGACCTGTACCTATCGCGGCTACGAGATCACCTCCTCGCCGCCGCCCAGCTCCGGCGGCATCATCATCTGCGAAATCCTCAACGTCCTGGAGGGCTATCCGCTGTCCTATCTCGGCGCAGGTTCCGCCGAGACGGTCCACGTCATGGTCGAGGCGATGCGCTACGCCTATGTCGACCGCAATTCAGCGCTTGGCGATCCTGATTTCGTCGACAACCCGGTCTCGAAACTGCTTGATAAGGCCTATGCCAAGGATATCCGCGACAAGATCGACCCGTTCCGGGCGGGCGTGTCGCAGGATTTGATGCCGAAGGGCTTTGGCGAGAGCAAGGAGACGACGCATTATTCGATCATCGACGATGCAGGCAATGCGGTAGCGGTCACCTACACGTTGAACGGTTCCTTTGGAGCCGGCGTCGTCGCCGACGGCACCGGCATCCTGCTCAACAACGAAATGGACGATTTCACCCAGAAACCCGGCGTGCCCAACCTCTATGGCCTGGTCCAGGGGGAGGCCAACGCCATCCAGCCGAAGAAGACGCCGCTGTCGTCGATGAGCCCGACCGTGGTCGCCAAGGACGGCAAGCCGTTCATGGTCATCGGCAGCCCCGGCGGCTCCCGCATCATCACCATCACGCTGGAAGCGATCGTCAATGTCATCGACCACGGCATGAACATCCAGGAGGCGATCGACGCGCCGCGCATCCACCATCAATGGCTGCCCGACAAGGTGTATGTCGAGCCGTTCGGCCTGTCGCCGGACACAGAAAAGCTGCTGGCCGGCATGGGATATCACCTCGATCTCGCCGACCAGACCTGGGGTCAGGCCGCCGGCATCCTGGTCGGCGGCAAGAGCCTGGCGGAAATCGAGAAAGGCGGCGGCGCGCGCTACAACGGCGCCATCGACAGCCGCGCGGCCTCTGGCGAGGCGCTCGGATACTGACAGCTCGGAGGAAAAGCTTGGAGCAGCGTGGCGATTCGGGTTGATCGCCCGCTGCTCAAGTGGATCGGCTCACACCGACTTGACCGTCACAAGACCAGCGTGAGGGTGGACGCAACCAGCATCAAGGCGGCAATGCCGACGAACAGCGCATAGATGCGCGGCCGGTCGAGCAGCAGCGCATTTCCGGAGATCCAGGCGGATGTGGCGCCGCCAAGCGCGAAGAGGAAGCCGTTGCGGTGCCCGAAGACCATCGATGCGGCCATCAGCCCGCCGATGATCAGCGCACCGAACACGATGATCACGGCAACGGCATATCTCTCGAAATCGTTGCCGCTTCCCATGCTCGGGCCGATTGCGTTCAAGGTTGGCAGGTCGTCCGGATCGAAAGGGTTCGTCGACCCGTATTCGTCTTGACCGGCAGGCTCTCGCATCATTCGTTCTCCGTATAGCGGCAACAAATCATCAAGCCTTGCCGAGTGCAACCCGATCACGCTGCCTTGATGCGTTCGACCGGTCCTTGACGTCTTCAGGTGGCGGCTTGCTGCCGGCTTTTGGTTCTTGGCCGTCTTTGGTCTCTCAGGCAATCCGGGAAACGGCTGCCCAAAGGCGACCGTAGCTCCCTCTATCATGGAATGCATTCGTGGAGGAAAAATGATGCGGGGCGCGGATTGGGCTTCGCAAACCGTGATTCGGACGGTGACGTCGCACAGGGTTGTTGTACGGGCGAATCGCCTTGCGGCCAGTGGGCGTCTGCGCTTGGCATGCGGTTGCGTGAAAGTTGACTGGGCAGGCATCTTAAATGTTGACTAGTAAACTCATGTTTCATAGTCACCGGGCAGTGGTCGCTGGAGACCAACCCCCGAAAAGCAGGGCCGGCCGCATTGCAGAGAGACCAAGAGCCCCAGTCGAGAGCCGCGCCCGATCATTTGCGCAGCCGAATGACCCGGCGCCAGGCGCTCGGGCTTTTTTCGCTGCCGTTCGCCGGCATGAGGTCCTCCACGGCTGAAGCCCGTCCGTTGCGCATCGTCTGCCTGGATGACGGGTTGACCGAGACCTTGCTCATGCTCGGTGTCAGCCCGGTCGCCATTGCCGATCGGGAGGTCTGGGAGAAATGGGTGGTCGAGCCGCGGCTGCCGCCCGACGTCGCCGATCTCGGCACGCTGCTCGAGCCCAATCTCGAATTCCTGCAGCAGCTCAGGCCCGACATCATCCTGTCCATGCCGTATCTCGAGGGCATCAAGCCGCTGCTCGAACGCGTGGCTCCAGTGACGACGATCGGGCTCTATACCGAGGCCGGGCAACCCTATCGGCGCGCGCTCGAGGCGACGCGCCAGCTCGCCGGGCTTGTCGGCAAGGAAAGCGAAGGCGAGGCGCTGATCGCGGCGACAGACGCGTATCTTTTGGAGGTTCGCCAGCAACTGGCGCCGCTTTCGGCACGGCCGATCTATGTCGTCAGCTTCCTGGACCCCCGCAATGTGCGCGTCTACGGCGCAAAGAGCCTGTTTCAGGAGGTGTTCGACCGCATCGGGCTCAGCAACGCGTGGACGGCCGAGACCAACTATTGGGGGTTTTCGACCGTCGGCATCGACGGGCTGGCGACATCCAGCGATGCGCGCCTCGCCTATCTCGAACCCTTGCCTGAGGGCGCCGGCGGCACGCTGACCGAAAGTCCGGTCTGGAATGCCATGCCCTTCGTGCGCAACCGCTCGATCATGCGCCTTCCTGCCGTCCTGATGTTTGGCGCGCTTCCATCCGCGAGCCGTTTTGCTCGGGTCCTGGCATCGGCGATGACCGCGGAGGCCGCCCATGGCTGAGGATGCTGCCATTGCCCAAAGGGGGAAGCCTGCGTCGGCCGGCCGGGCCCCCGTGTGGAGCTTTTCCAGCAATCAGCCGGTAGGCGCGATCCTGCTTTGCGCGGTGCTGCTCGCGGCTGCGGCAGCGGCAACCGTCTCGAACCTCACCGTGCAACTGCCATCGGCGCTCTGGCTCCAATCGCTCGCCGCTCCCGACATCGCTGACATGCGGCAGGTGCTCGTCCACTATGCCTTCCTGCCCCGTCTTGCGATCAGCCTTTTGTGCGGTGCGGCGCTCGGGCTTGCCGGAACTGTCCTGCAGCAGGTTCTGCGCAACCCGCTCGCCTCGCCTGAAACCGTTGGCGTCTCGGCCGGCGCCTATCTGGCGCTGGCACTGGCGACGCTTCTGTCACCGTCCCTGCTTGCCTTCGGCCGCGAATGGGTGGCGCTGGCCGGCGCATTTATGGCCCTTGCCGCCGTCATCGCTCTGTCCTGGCACAAGGGCCTGTCGCCGCTTTCGGTGGTGCTGGCGGGGCTTGTGGTCAGCCTCTATGCCGGCGCCATCGGTGCCGCTCTCATCGTGCTGCGGCATGAATGGCTGGCCAGCCTGTTCATCTGGGGCGCCGGTTCGCTCGGCCAGCAGGATTGGTCGACGACGCTGTGGCTTTTGCCCCGCATCGGCACTGCTGCGCTTGCGATCTTCTTCATGGTGCGGCCCCTGACCCTGCTTGGCCTCGACGATGAAGGCGCGCGCAGCCTTGGCGTGCCGCTCGGCGCCTATCGCTTCGCCGGACTGGCGGCCGCCGTCGCGCTGATCGCGTTTGTCGTTGCCGCTGTCGGCGTCATCGGCTTCGTCGGCCTGGCCGCGGCGACGCTCGCGCGCATCGGCGGTGGCCGGCGGCTTGGCCAACAACTGGTGATGGCGCCGCTGATCGGCGGCGCGTTGCTGTGGGCCGCCGATCAAGGCGTGCAGATCGCCACCGGGCCGCAAGGCGACCTGCTGCCGACCGGAGCGATCACAGCACTTCTCGGTGCGCCGCTGCTGCTCTGGCTGCTGCCGCGCCTTGCGCTTGGCTCGGAAGCCCCGACCTTGATGGCCGTGCGCCTGCCGCGCGCAAGCCGGCCCGGCCTTGTTCTCATGGCACTCGGCCTGGCTCTGCTTCTGCTGCTCGGGCTGGCCCTGCTCCATGAACCGGGTCCGCATGGCTGGACCTTCGCCTTCGGCGACGAGCTGCAGCCTTTGCTGTCGTGGCGGTGGCCTCGCGTGCTTGCCGCGCTGAGTGCCGGGGCGATGCTGGCGCTTGCCGGGCTGATGATGCAGCGGCTGACCGGCAATCCGATGGCCAGCCCCGAAGTGCTGGGCATCAGTGCCGGTGCCGCCCTTGGCATGATGGTGGCGCTGTTTGCGCTCGTCGATGCCGGGCGCCCGGTTCAGACGGCGGCGGCAACGATCGGGGCCTTCGCCGCTTTGCTGGTGACGCTGGCGATCGGCCGTCGTGCCGCCTATGCGCCGGAGCGGCTGCTGCTTGCCGGCGTTGCCCTGACGGCCTTGTTCGACGCGCTGATCCTGGTGCTCACCGCGACCGGCGATCCTCGCGCCATGCTGCTGCTCAACTGGCTGACCGGTTCGACCTATGGCGTCGATGTCGGTGACGCCCTGCTGACCGGTGGTATCGCGGTCTGCCTCTTCGCGCTCGCGCCTTTCTTCATGCGCTGGCTCGACATCCTGCCGCTCGGCTCCGCCGCCGTTCAGGGCCTTGGCATCAACCTGAAGAGGGCGCGGCTTCTCGTGCTGCTGGCCGTCGCGGCACTCACCGCGGCTTCGACGCTGATCGTCGGTCCGCTGACCTTCATCGGCCTTATGGCGCCGCATCTTGCTCGTCGCCTTGGCCTTTCCCGTGCGCTGCCGCAGGCCATTGGCGCGGTGCTCGCCGGCGCGCTGATCATGGTCGCCGCCGACTGGGTGGGCCGGATCGCCATCTTCCCGCGCCAGATCCCGGCCGGTCTCGTCGCCACGTTGATCGGCGGCCCGGTGCTGATGTGGCTGCTGCGCCGCCGCTGACCGTTTTGCCTGGAGATATCCATGTCCAAGATATCCATGTCCAACGCGACGCCAGCCCTGATCGCCAACACGGCGGTCCACGATCTTGTTCCGGCGCAGGGCGGCGCGCCCTGGCGGATATTCCTGCATGTGCCGTCCGGGCCGGTGCCCGAGGCCGGCTGGCCGGTCCTCTACATGACCGACGGCAACGCCGTCATCGGCACGGCGGTCGACGCCATGCGCGCGCAGGCCTTCTATCCCACGGGCACCAATGTCGGCTGGGGCGTCATCGTCGCCATCGGCTATCCCGTCGACGGCGCCTATGATCCGCTGCGCCGCTCATGGGATCTCGGCCCGCCGCCAGGCAAGACCTACCCGCCCTTCCACGAAGGCACGTCCGAAGTCCGGACCGGTGGGGCAGGGAAATTCCTTGCTTTCATCGAGGATGAGCTGAAGCCGTGGGTCGCCAGCCGGGTCACGGTCGATGCCAGCCGCCAGGCGCTTTACGGCCATTCTTTCGGTGGCCTGTTTGCGCTCTACGCCCTGTTCACGCGGCCTTCTTCCTTTCAGACCTGGATCGCGGCGAGCCCCGCCATCTATTGGGAAGAGCGTGCCATCGACCGCTTTCTCGAAGCCTTCGAGGCCGCCATTCCCGATGGTTTGGCGGCGACCATGATCCTGTCGGCCGGCGAGTACGAGACCGAGAAGCTGGCGCCGTTCCAGATTGGCGCCGAGGACGAGGAAAAGCGCCTGAAGCAGAAAAAGGTGACACGCACCGACGCATTCGCGCGGGCAATGGCGCAGCGTCTTGACGCTCTCCCGGGCGTGCGCGCCAGTTTCGAACTGCATGCCGGCGAGAACCACATGTCGATCCTGCCGGTCACCGTCAATCGCGCGGTGCAGGCGGCGTTTGCGGTGAGGAGGGACACCGCCCTTTGCTGAACGCCGCAGCAAGACGGTCGGCGCTGTCATTCCTGTGAAGGGGAGGCGCTCAATCGGCGGTAGGAGACGCCGCCGAAGTTTGCCGTCACAAAATCCGTGACGGACATCTTGCGCTTGCCTCCGTCGCTGCAGGCGTAAACCGGCCAACCGGCATCGCTGCATTCGCTGGCAGCGCAGATGCGCGCCAGGCAGTTGCCGATAGTCAGCCGGAAGCCGCCCTTGCCGGCAAAGCCTTGCAACAGGCTGCCGTCCGCCGAGCGCCATGTCCGCGCACGGAATTCCGCCCGCAAAAGCAGTGGTTCGAGAGGGACCGCAAGGTTGTTTTCGCCGGCACGCCCTGCGAACTGCAGACGGAAGCGCGCCATTGCGGTCGCGTATGCAGTCACAAGATCGGCTTGGCGAAAATAGGCGGTTGCCAGGCTTGGGCGGTCAAGCAGATGAGACGTCCACTCGCCTGCCCCTACCGGCCTCACCAAGGCAACAAAGGCAAGAAAGGCGAAGCAAGCTCGTGACATTTCCAGCAGCCATATCTGTCTCGGCGTGCCGGTTTGCCCCCCGGTTGCCCTCCCATAACATCTCGCCAATCGGCGCCCGGCGCAAGCCGCTTGCTAAGGCAGTTCAGAAGGCCGCCGAGCAAGGGATCCTGGAGCCGAAGACGGTGACCCGCATCGACGAACCTGTGCGGGCGATCGCGAGAGGGTGGCGGTGTTTGCGGCAAGGGATCTTGACCAGCCCAGGGTTTCCTAGCCGATGCGAGCCGGCGGCAGCTCGAACAAAGTGGCGCCGTTCTCCCGGCCGCGCTCGACATAGCCGATGACGCCGAACCATCTTGCGACATCCGGCCCCTGGAGCCAACTGCGCGAATGGATGGCGAGGTTGCCGGCGAGCGCCTGGATATGCCTGATATGCCGCTTGCAGAAACGGACGGTCGTGGCCCGGAAGAAGTCCTCCCGTGCGGCGAACAGCGTGTCGGCGGCGTCGCTGTTCTCATGCCAGGCGATGATCGCCACGGCCTTGTCACCCTCGACAAGCGCGTGCGCGCGGCCCTCCTTCAAATTCATCATAAGGTTGTCGTAGGCGATCTTGCTGTCCTTGCCGGCAGCGACGTATTCGTCCGACATCCGCTTCGACAGACCGCGAAAGACATCCTCCAGATCCCCAAGCGTTGCTGCGCGTGCTCTCATTTCTCCTCCTAGCACCCCAGCAGGCAGTTTGCCCTAAGGTTGGGGGATCACCAAGCAAATCGAATCCGCTGGTGGCAGAAGAGCGCAAACTTGTTTCGCTCGACGATGTGTGCGGCGGGCGCGGCTAGGTGGTGGCCACGTCGAGAAGCTTCGCAAGCAGGCTCACGAAGGCGATGAACTCCAAAGCACGCTCGGCGTCATCGTTAATGAATCCGTGTGCCCTCGGATTTCGTAGACCTGACACCGCGCCGCTGAATAGTTGCATGAAGCCCTTCTGTTCATCCCTATCGCTCTGGTCTTGCAGCGCGTTGAATTTCAATATGGGGTTAGATGGACTGAACGCCCGCTCCATTAGTGTCGTGCCGTCGAACTCAAGTCCGCTACGGAGACGCACCAAGCCGTTGAGCGCCTTCACGGCTGCCTCTACGGCGTTAGCATAATGGCCATCCTGATATAGCTTATTTGCCGCACGCGCGATTTCCCGATGAAGATCAAGGCCATCGTATGCACGTGCTGTCCTTTCGATACTGCTCTCGCCTTCGTCGCCGAGACGTTCCTCAAAAATTTCGATGACGGACTTCAGCGTGGTGATGCAACTCGTCACCTTGTTCTCGACCGTGCTGATGTTGCCGAGAAGGGAGTCATCCATCCCGCTGTACCAAATACCAAACACCGGTTGAAAGGTTTCTACGCTACATTCAGAATATTCCAAAGTATCAACTCCGAAAATATCTCGAAGCGTTGAGTTTATCTTAGTTGAGTGACTATCTAGAATGTTACGTCCGTCCTTTTCCGTCAATGCGAAAACATTGAGAGTAGTTAGCTCGTCAAGTCGTCGTTTGAGCTTTGGAAGCGCTGCGCGGAGCTGCGCATCCGACAATACGGCAGTTGGACGTGCAGTTGCTATCGGCTGGCGTGCCATGCTCTTTCCTTGCAAATCTGATTTCGCTGCACCGGCCCGATGCGAGGGACACCTTCCTTCAGGTGTGGATTCAAGCCGGCGCCTTGACTATCACAAGATACTAGTTGCCTGCTCCTATTTGACTTGACGAGTGGTACTTTAGCACCTCGGGGTTTAGACTGGGGAAAACCTTCACGGCGCGGTCGAACGCAAGTAGACTCTCCGACCCCAGTTTACGCGTCAAAGAATTTGCTCGTCCGTTACGTCTTCGGCGTCTCTCATCTGTTCGCCAGCCTTCGGCTGGCGAACAGCGACTTTCGATAGCGTTTCATCTTCATCCGCTACTCTAACCTCCGAAAGCGCGACGTGCTTAATATTCGCTAGTTGCAAAGCGCTACGCCTCGCCTCGCGCTCAAATCTCTGCCGTTGCCCAGATGGGAGCAACTGAACGAAATCCAATATGGTTTCGGTAGGTCTAGAAATGAACTCAACCACAGCTAGGCAATATAATGCTTGGTCTAGATAGTCTTTCGATCTTTTTCGGTCAAAATCGGCAGGGCTGGATGTGATCTCTAGCTTATTCGAGACATCCACATAGACCGACGAAAGTCGAGCTTTCTCTCGCTCTCTATCAGATTTTTTGTACATCTCACTCAATTCATCATTATCACGTGTATCAAGAACACCCATGATTGATTGTGCCACCGCGATTGGATCCGTTCGAAGGATGTATGGCGACAACAATTTCGACAGTGTTTGCATTTCTTCCCAGCCTTGATCGCCCGGCGATAACATCTCCGCAGCTAAATGCACGCTGTATAAAACGGATAGTTTCCCAGATAAATACCAAGGAGCGTCCGATATCGCATGCTTGCTTAGGTGCCTATATCGATGATTGAAAATGCGTTCTGGGAGATGGGCTTTGCAGTAAATGATAAGGTATTTTGACGATTCCTCGACGGACAATATAGAAATATGACTGCAGACAGCATACTTTTTGCGTCGATGAAGGCTCTTCGCGCTCTCAACTAACGATGTGATATTTTCTAAAATCGCGGTAAGAGGTCCGCTTTCGCCGATAGGACTAGCTGCTGGTTGCGGCTCGAAAATATTGTAGTTCGCGTCTACACGATTAACTCTGTCACCAGATGTGGAACTGTTCATTGCGCCAGTCGGTCGACAGACCGTAGAATTACCGAAGCGCCTGCCGCAACGGCCGCGAAGCTCGCCCGTCTGCTCTGCCGGCCAATGTCGGTCATAAAGTCGTCGATCGAGTTTCTGACTACGACAGTGGCAGCGCGGACGCCAAGTCCTGCTGCAACAACGCTGGATGCGATTGCCAGATAGGGCAGATATTCTTTCATTGTGTCCCCCTCATTAGTTCCACGAACGCCGCCAATCTCGGTCAATAGTTGTGCGCGCGCAAGCTTCGCCTCGAAAGGGCATGCTTGAAAACCGTTCCCGTCCGGAGCGTTTTCACCAGCCTTCAGAAGCCAGCTCGAACCGAGAGCGCGCCATCGGCGAACCTGGTGCTTGTCACCGCGGTTCATACCCACTGGAATTCGCGCGCGGGCAGCGAGCCCGTTACTCCACTGCGAGAGGATAGTGTCTTGGATCAGCACGTCAATCGCCGCGTCGTCGTTTCCGCATCAACTGCTATCGCAGCGACCGGTATGTTGGCCGCAGGAAATATCTCCGCCGAGGCGCTTGTCGCCTCTCGACGAGAGGCGGCCAACAAAACTGTCAAATCCGGTTGAAAAAACGTCAAACTGATGAGCATCGATACGATGAGCAGCATCGAAAAACACAACAATATCAAAGAAGTAGAATGGTGCCCAGAGGCGGAATGGGCAGAATGCAGAAAAAAGACAACAAAATCAATGGCACTGGCAACCGATTTGCGCGGCTTGTGTATCACCGAGGTGTTGCAAAGTCGAGGCTCATCGTAGGAAGGGCAGGGCGTGGCTGCGCGCTTCAGTATGACACTGACCTCGAACGTCGGGCTACAGAATACTGCTTCAGATAGAATGGCGATGCTCCTAGCATAGCCCTCGTGAATCACCCGTTCGCCGGGGGATCTCCAGAGGGCGCGCTTGTCGGCGCTATCCCGCCTGTCGCCGCATGAGGCGAGCTCGTCTATGCTCGCAAAAAGCATGGGAGGTGTCATGACTAAGCTAACAGGCGCTGCGGATATGGCCCGGTCCGTTGGTGTTGATCCCAAGGCATTTCGACAAGCTTTGAGAGACGCGAAGTTCCCTTGGCACAAGCACAACGACGACTGGGTTGTGGAGCTGGATAGCTCAGAGCACTCGTCGATGCGGACCGTGCTTGTAACGCTCCTCAAGCGGAAGAAGCCTCGCCCCACCGAGAGCTAATGGCTGAAAAGTCATCCCGCAGAAGCGGCCCTCGTTTGTGCAAACAGGATAGCGACAACGGAGTATCCATAACGCGCTACCCTGAACGGCTTCCATTGACAATAGGAAAATATTCCTCTATACTGACTGCGGCGAGCTGCGTCGGCTGACGCGGTTAGGCCAGACCTTAACAGGAGTATTGACATGCCTTTGACAGATCGACCCGACACACCATGTCGGCACCACTCAAATCACACCACAAGGGGCCTTCTGGCCCCTTTGTCATATATGGAGGCAGGCCAATGAATGTCGCCTCCGAAACCACCCGATCGTTGATCGTCTTCGGCAGGGATGACGCTCGTAAAACCCACGCCTCGGTCTTCTTGCTGCCCGAAGTCGAGGCGGCAGAAAGCGCGGCTAGGCTGATGGGGATGCATTCGCATCGCGTTGAGCCCGGCGAAGCACCCGAGATCGTCATGCGCCTTCCGGCTGGCAAGCTTTTCGACAGCGGCAGGGCTTTCGTGCCGTTCGTCAAATCGGAAGTCTATGCCCGTATCGCGACCCTAGCGGGCGTCGCTGACGAGCGCGACAATGGGTCGGGCGACGACAAGGCCGTCGACAGCCCCGAAAACGCCTCAGCGGGCTCGCCTGAGGCCGTGGCGGGCCATGGCAGGGGCGACGGTGGCGGCGGTGCCGCTGGCGGTAACGATAGCGACCTTTGGGCAAAGCTGGCAGTCGGCGACATGGTACTGGCATCGGAAGGCCCCGACGAGGGATACTTTGAGGCCCGGATCATGAAGGCGAAAGCCAAGGGCATTTTCACGCTGAAATTCAGGGACTATCCGGATGCAGCCCACGTCGACCGCAGCTACTACCAACTCGGCCTGATCCACCCGCGCCAGCTGGCGAAGAAGTAAGCGGTCTTGCAACGGGCCGGGTTCGTCCTGGCCCGTCACCCCTCAACCAGACATCCATTCGAAGGAACCACCCCATGACATGCTCAAAGGAGCGCGTCGGTCGGCTGTCGGCGGCTGATCGAACCACGCGTATTCGAACCCTCAACGACCAACTGCGCCAGACCGGTGCGGGCGGCCGCATGGTAATGACCGCCGGTGTCGCCGCACTGCCTGCCCAAGAGATCGGCGCCATTCTGCTGGCCATCGCCAACTTCGATGCATTCGACGAGAACAACGATCCATGGGGCCAGCACGATTGCGCTCTGCTGCACGTCGGCGAGCGGCAGCTGTTCTTCAAAATAGACTACTATGACCGGGCGCTGGTAAACCTGTCGCCCGATGCATCCGACCCCGCTGTGACCATTCGCGTGATGACCGTCATGCTGCCGGAGGAATACTAATGTTGCCCTCTGCACAGGGCACAGGGGCACAGCCGCCGGTACATCTAAGTCGCCTTTGGCCTTCTGCCGGACGACAAGGGCATAGGCTGCCGCGCCCCTTTGGCAGGCTCGATCAAAAGAGCCGCGGCGGGCACACCAAGGACGGTTGCCAAAGCATCCAACGTATCGATGGTGACGTTCTCCGAGCCTCGCTCAATGCGGCCAACGTAAGATCGATCGATCTCCGCCGCCAATGCCAGCCGCTCTTGCGACAAACCTTGCTCTGCCCGGAGCTTGCGGAGATTCCAGCCAATGATCTTGCGCACATTCATTGTGAGCAAGAAGGCAATATAAACGGCTTGACAATCGACGGACTGACAGTCCCCTATTTGGCGTGGGGATTGCTTCAGGTTCTAAGCAACCGGTTACGAAGCTTCAGGGGGATTGAAATGAAAATCGCAGTTGGAATTATCGGCATTCTGCTTGGCATGATTTCGATGCTGCAGTCCTGCGCGGTCGCGACGGGTGGAAGCATCGCGGCCAACCATGACCTAGCGGGCGCTGGGTCAGTCGGCGTGTTGGTCGGTTTGCTGTTCTTCGTCGGCGGCGCCTTCGCCTTCGGCCTGCCGCTGATCTCGGCGATCATTTTCGTCGTCGGCAGCTTGTTTGCCTTCATCGCGGCAAGCGCATTCACCGATATGAAGATTTGGGCGTTTGCAGATCTGATACTGGCAGTGATGGCGTACTTCGCATGGAGAAGCGCTCGAAAGGCCAAGACCACGCCTTCGGGAGCGGCCCCGAAATGACGATCTGGTTTTACGAAGAAAACGGACAGCCGCGCGGTCCGATCGAAGAAACCTATCTGACCGCCATGCTTTCGAGTAAGGCGCTTCCGGCAAATACGCGCGTTTGGACGGATGCTTTCGGCAGCCAGTGGAAGGCGGCCTCCGAAACGGACATTGTCCCAAAGGAAATCAGGGTAACTCCGCCTCCGCTGAGTGTTGTTCAAGCGGCTGTTCCCGCGACCGCTGTCGTCGATAAATGGGCGAGATGGATCGCGTTCTCGCCGCTGATCATCCTCGCTGCCGATACGATCGTCCTGCTCGCCGGTGGCCATCCCAACACCCCGCCCATCAGCACCGGCGTATCGCTGTGGGCAGCGATCGGCGTTTTCTGGCTGGCTTACAAGGACGCCAAGGCGATCAAGAACGCTGGGCAAAACCCGACGGGCAAGGCACTCGTTCCGTTCATGCTGCTGACCCCAGTCGGCTATCTCTGGCGTCGATCGGCCGTCATACGCGCACCGCTCAGATACCTATGGATCTGGCTCGCCTGCGCGGCGGTCTTCCTGATCGCCGAACTGGCCATAGATCCAAGCCTCAGCGTTGCCAACGCAGCGGAGACTGGAGATCTCCTGTCGTACGGATCACGCGCCGGGATGACTGTCACGATCACAGGCCGGTCCGGCATCGATACGGACCATGCCGAGATTACCCTCGATCCCACAGCCCCGAACTCGAAGGGCTTCTGTATCGATTCCAACGGGGATGACGGTGAGACATGTGTTGGCAAGAAGTTGGCCGACGCCAAAATTCAAGCGAGCATCGTAGCAAATTGCTTTACAGGAAAGTTCACCAGTCCATGGGGCAACGGCTTCCAATTCAAGGGCCGCGCTGCCAATGGCGATTATTCCTACATAGTTCAACCAGACGTCGTTCCGCACGAAGTGCTTGATTACAGAGCCAACTATGATGTGGCGATTGAGGCGTTCAAGGCGCTATGTCCCGCCAGAGTTGCGCGAGCCGATCGAGAAGACCCCGTTCCTGAGGTTGCCGAAGAAAGCAGTCTTGACGATGCCGAACAAACTGCCCCAAACGTGGCTGAAGAATCCGTCACGGACGCCCCTTCGAACGGATCGACCTTCCGCGGCCTCCAGTTGGGAATGACAGAAGCCCAGCTTACGCAATCGGTGGATCGTTCGTTTGCTTTAAGCTCGAAATGGACTGGCACCCTGCAAGCGTTTTCCGCTCTTGCCAAAGGCTTGAACCCAAACGGACCGCAGGGCCAGATGCTGTTTATCGTCAAGGACCAACAAGCTTGCGGGCAGATCTTGATGCGCGACGGCCACGCTGCTCGCCTGCGGTTCTATCAGTGCTACTTCGACATCGCCAGCGGCATGTCGATCGACGATTTCGCGCGACAAATAGTCGATACCTTCCAGCTTGAGGACGGCATGTCCAGCCATTGGGAAATGCGTGGTGATGGAGCGTACCAGTTCAAGTACACCGAGTATGTCGGTGTCAGGCAGACTACGTCCGAGCGCTTCACCGCCTCGCTCCATCAGATGGACAACAACCTGACGCTGACAGTCGAACGAGTTCCCCACGCCAACTTCAACTGAGACCCTTCGAGGGTCTCGGAACTCAAGTGCGGCTAATGGCGTCCAGACGATCGACTTCTCTTTTGAGGTGATTGAGCGTTGCATAGCCAGAATGGCTCAATTGCAAAATTTCTATGATCATCCAAGCCACCCATTGGCTAAACCGGGCAACGTCTTTTTCAGTGACGTGCTGGTGGGCGCCGCGATGGACTGCAAGCGATCTTAGATCGTACATGTCGCTGATTTGCTTCTTCAGCTTCCCGTATTCAGAGAAATGAACGAAACGAAACCCACCGTAGGTCAGTATGCTCGCAAGCCCAGACGAGACAGATTGAGATACCCTCTCCTTTTCAAGAGAGAAAAAGGCTTCGACGCAGCTCCAATATTTGACGATTCTCATGGTCAGCGGAGTGTCGCGGTGCGCATCTGAGAACCAGTAAATCGCCCTTTCGATTGCTTCCTCGACCTCTGTCTTGTTGCCTTTCTGTAAGTTCGTCGCCGCGAGCCCGATCATTCGCATCGCGTCAGACCTGTCCGATAACTCGGTATCTAGCGAAAATGGCTGTCCTCTTGGAGATCCAAAATGCGTGGTAACGTGACTGTCGGCTTGGCTCCAAGACATCCAAACTGAGCGGCCCGGTGCGTCCTCTGGAGTCATGCCCGTACCGATGCGAAACCCTGCAGCGCCATTCTCGTATGTAGCAGCGGCAGCGATTGCAATCAGGCCAACGACCAACACGGTCTGCTCTGAGAACAATCGTCGCGCCACTCTTTCAGTCGCGAAAGCTGAACCATGGAGCCACAAAGCGCCGGGCCGAGCCTCCAATATAGAAGGATCCGGGTGCTTCTCGTAAGAGACATTCGCCGATTTCAGGACAGAAATCGGACTTCGCAGTATCCTCATCGGGCCGAGACTGAATGAGTCCTCTGATTCCAGTTTTATGCCAAAAATTGGAACGATGAAGAAATGCTCGTGTATCTCGCCGGTGACCAGATTAGATATGGCATCGAGGACCTCTTGAGGATTGTCAGGCATAAGAGCTTGAGATAGCCAATCCTGTACGGCGCTTTTCCATGCCCGCCAGATGTCCGAATAGTCTGCCTTTCCATCGAAATAATCGCGCCGAGATACCATCTCGACGACTTGCATGAATTTCTCAAATCCAAAATCAGTGAGGTATAGATGCTTATTCTTTCTGATCCTAAGCTCCCTAGCGAGAGTTCTGTCGCGCGGTATCTCGCTTATGGATTTAGGAGCTATAAGTGACTTGGACTTAAATATGTCTTCGGCGCACGAGAATAGAATACGCAGTTCCTTAGGTGTGAATGGCTTCCCCATATTTCCCTTCTCAATGCGCTGAGCAAGGCCTCAGCGGCTCCCCTTAGGATAACCAGCGATAACGGAGATCGCTTCAGCGTGGTAGATCACCCGTTCGAAGTTTCTAAGCCTCGCATCTGATGCGGTCTCAGCGCCGCAAAAGACGACTGTGGTCCAGTCATGATGGGCGTTCAGGGTTTGACGCGTCTGATACGTCTTGGCGAAACAAGCGGCGCGAAGTGGGTACGCCTCGGGCTGGCCGTAGCCGAACCGTTCGCCTGAATGCTTGAATTCAAGATGGACCGCGAGAATGCGGTTTAGAGAATTTCGAAAGAAAAAGATGGCATCCGACTCGAGTCCCTTACTATCGGGAATTCGACAAGTGCATCGACTATCTAAACCGCACCAGTAGTTGGCCCAGAAAGGCTGTATTGTAGGCCGCGTTCGCCAACGCACAGCGCGCTGTTCGTCTACGAGGGCGGAACTGCCGGTGTAATTTGGTTCCGCCGACGTGCCCCTAATCAACCAATCTCTGACGTGTTGAGAGGTAAATACGCTCTCAGCGATGGCATTCAAGTAGGGCTGGGCTTTTCCCGAATATGCAGGCATAGAAGTTACCTAAATGTCGCTGCGAACATGAAACGTGTTGATGATCCCGTTAGCCGAACTATGGGAAGGTTGGCATTACCGAAAATTTGGACCGGCTATCGCGAGCTTTCTCGGTTCTTGAAAGCCTGTTCAATAGCTCCTTTGACTTGCGAAACGAGCGCTTTGTCATGTGACGACAGCACATGGACGTCGCCGCTGGAAGTGCGCAAGACCAGCGTCGATTTGGAGGGCAGCATCGTAGTTGCGAAACCTAACCCGAAAAAAATGAGGACCCCCCACAGAAGGCCAGCTTTCATCCAAACATAAATGGAAAAGATAATCGCCACCAAAATTAAAACAGCACCGAAACCTCCGGCCTCCTGCTTAATGCTCACACTTCCAATGCTTGAAATTTGATAAGTCACATTCCCGAAGATAGCGGTTGCATCCGTGACGTGGATGCCTCCACTTGTGAAGTTGACCTTCTCCATGCTTCCCCCACCTAGCTTTTCTGCCCTTTTGGACGGTGGAGCATTCTCTCTTTCTTGCCAAGCGTTTTGTGACTTGTTGTTTGCGGGCGCTGAGTTCGTTTCCGTCACAGTTGCGCGGACGGGTTTTCCGGACTATTCGAAAAACGCAATCAATTGGGAGATGAAACGATGTCGGATGCTGCAGCAGAAACTCGTAACGCCGGTGTGTTGGGTTTAACTGCAGAGATTGTTGCGGCGTACGTGCAGAACAACCCAGTGCCCGCGATCGGCCTTCCAGATCTGATTGCAAGCGTCAACTCTGCCTTGATGGGAATTGGCCTGCCTTCGAAGCCGACAGAGCCTGAGCTTATTCCCGCGGTGAACCCCAAGAGATCCGTGTTCCCAGATTACATTGTTTGCTTGGAGGACGGAAAGAGGTTCAAATCCCTCAAGCGCCACTTGAATGTCCACTATGGGCTGGCGCCGGAGGAATACAGGTCCAAGTGGGGCTTGGCTCGAGACTATCCGATGGTGGCACCAAACTATGCTGCTCAGCGGTCCGCCCTTGCGAAATCCTCAGGCCTCGGCCGAAAAGCGGCTGCAAAAGGTGCCCCAAAAAAACCTGCAGCCAAAGCCAAGAAGCCTGCCGCGCGGCGGAAGACGGCTTAGGCCGGAACCTCGATGAATAGATCAGCCGCCGTTGGCGCTATCGTGTGGTTAAGCCTTACGGCCTACCCTGCCGTGGCGCAGCAAACATTCGAAGGTTACGACTGCACCGCAGGCTGTTCAGGCCACCAAGCAGGATACGATTGGGCCGAACGAAATGGTATTTCGGACGCCAACGACTGCGACGGCAATAGCCAATCCTTCAATGAAGGTTGTCAGGCTTACGTTGAGGAGCAACAGCCAGCGCCAGACGATGAAGTCCCTCCCGACGAAAGCGACGAGGACAGTTCAGAATAGCCCGATAGTGCTTTCTTCTCTCTCTAGACTCTTCCGCCTGACGGAAGCATTCTCCCCTCGGGGAGATGGCTATGGGCAATTCTGTTCGGCCGTGGGTTAGACGGCGGAGGCCTTGGTGGCGTTCGCTTCTGCGCGCTCGCCTCCCTATTTCTCTGGCGCTGCTTGGCACGGCGTCCCTCGCTTATGTCGCAACAGACACCCAACACTCACTTCCAAATGTTCATTATCCCGTCAGGTCAACGACCTCCGTCGCCGTGCGCAGAGTGGGCTGTGACATCAAGGGAAACATCAACGATCGCGGTGAGCACATCTATCACGTGCCCGGTCAGGAATATTATTCGGCTACGCGCATAAACCCGGCGCGAGGCGAGAGATGGTTCTGCTCCCAATGGGAAGCGTGGTGGGCTGGGTGGCGGAAGGCCAAAGTATGAAGATAATGGCTATGCAGCGGCGCGGTGAACAGTGACGGGTGACGCCGAAAACCTGTCAAATTTCTTTGCGGCTTTCGAGGAAATGATTGCGTCGATGCCTGAAGCCACAGCGAAGACGATGGGATAAGATCAAACATACCGCTGCCCGGCGGTCGGCCCTTTCAAAGTCTTCTGGCCTTGGTCGCAAGCTGCGAAAACGCTGCCGTCGCTGCGCCAGCCCTCCTGGAGCTACAATTTGCTGAGACGCGATAGCCAGACGGCTGCAAGGCAGTTAGAAACGTTTCGTAATTCTCACCCTGATCGAGATGAGTAGTCTTTTTTACGGATCGGGACATGACAAAATGGCAGGGATAACGGCAACGCGATGATAAAGTCGGTCAACAATTATCCAATCTCACAGCTTTTCGACATAGAGGCCTCGGTTGTTTACGCCGTTCCCCGGTATCAAAGAGAGTACACTTGGGGGAAAAATCAGTGGGAGACAATATTTGACGATGTACAGGAGAATGATGGCGGTTATTTCCTAGGTTCGATCATATGTATCAACCAGACCAACGATAGCCTCGACGTGCAGCGGTTGGAGGTCATAGATGGCCAGCAGCGTTTGACCACTCTTTCCCTCCTCTTTGCCGCTATCTATCAGTCACTAAAATCTCGCGAGCAGGCTTTAAACGACGATCAGAAAATCGAAATGCTCAATCTCAAGCGCAAGCTTGTGCTAAAAAAGGGAGTTGACCAACTCCGCGTTATTCCTCAGATTCAAAACCTTAACCTAAATGACTATCGAGCCGTTCTGTCTGAATTGGGTGCCGTAAGCCCCTTTGATGCTCCCCCGTATGCAGGAAATCGGAAGATTTTTCGCGCGTATCGATATTTCCAAACTCGGATTGAGGAGACAGCCAATATTTCGGCCGACCCGCTCGTATCGATCTTGGAACTTCTCGACAAAGTAAGCCAAGCATGTTTAGTTAAGATTGAGGTTGCTAGCCACGCAGACGCTTATACTCTCTTTGAATCGCTAAACAATCGAGGAATGCCACTTACGGCAATTGATTTAATAAAGAACAAACTATTAGCCAGAGCGGAGGCTACATCGAGCGATAAGGTCGATTATTACTTCGACGTTTGGAGCACCCTGCTCTCGCACCTCGGCGACGATTACAGTGTTCAAGAGCGCTTCTTCCGGCATTATTATAATGCCTTCAAGGACGATTTAAATAGGCCATTTAGAAGCGACAAAGATAAAAGAAAAGACCCTCTTGGCCCAGTTGCTACACGTACTAACCTGATTCAGATATACGAGAAGTTGATCAATCAAGACGCAGGCGCACAGCTCCAAGGGATTCGAAGCGCAGCCGAATCCTATGCGCTAATGCTTTCTAGAAACCAGAACTCGGCGCTTTCAGTTTTAGACAAACCGTTGAAAGATCTGGAGCGAATTCAAGGTGCGCCATCGCATCTGCTGCTATTGTATCTCATTGTGAAGCAATCAGAGTTGGGACTCCAGCCTTCGCATTTGGACAAGATAGCTCGTCTTCTAACGCGCTTCTTTGTTCGCAGGAATCTCACGGACACGCCACCGACGCGCGATCTGACCCGCTTATTCATGTCGATAATCGAGAAGGTGGCCCCTCTCCGAGGTGATCGGGTGGTCGACGCGGCGATTGAAGACCTTCTGGCAGTTTCAGCTAGCGACAAGGTCTTTGAGGAGAAATTGGAAGGGCCGATTTACGAAGAGAACGTGGGTGTTACTCGTTTTGTTTTGTGCGCTCTCGCAGAGGAGGGAATGACGAGAGAGACAACCGTTGATCTATGGAGAGTCGATAACAAACAGTATGTTTGGTCGATTGAACACATTTTCCCACAAGGTCAAAACGTTCCCCCGTATTGGGTCGATATGATGGCTGGCGGAGACGCAGCCGTGGCAAAGGCGCTAATTCAGTCTCACGCCCACAGGATTGGAAATCTTACTATCTCCGGATTTAATAGTGCTCTTGGGAACAAAGGGTTTTCAGAAAAGCGAGACAGGGTCGATAGCAAGGGACTTCCCGTCGGTTATAAGAATGGTCTTAAGCTGAATGATGTACTGGGGTCAGCTGACAGTTGGAGCGTAAAACAGATTGAGGACCGCACTGCTGTCCTCGTTGGCAGGGTTCTAAGTATATTCGCTATCGCTGATAAATAGGACGGTTCGTTTGTAAACTCAAACCGGGCTTTGCGGTGGTTGCAGAGCGCCAAAGTTAGCTTCTCAAAGAATCTCGGGCGAAGCCTAGCTCACCACGATCAACGTCCTTTGAGGAACCAAAATGATTATCGTCATCCAATGCGCAGGCAAGAAACAATCCCCGGCCGGTCACCTGACCAAGAAGGACGGCAGAAAGGCATGAAAGGAGAAATCACCGCCGACATTAGCAGCGCCAACGTTTTTGCGGACTTGGGTTTTGACAATCCAGAAGAGGAACTGCTCAAAGCCGAGCTGGCCCGTGAGATTCGCGCCATTATTAAACGCCGCCGCCTGACCAAGGCGAAGTCGGCTGAGATGCTTGGTATTGGACAGCGCGACGTCTCCGACATTGTTGTCGGCCGCACCGGCAAATTCTCTCTCCACCAACTTATCCGCTGTTTCGATCAGCTCGACCACAAGGTCGATACGGAGGACAAATAGAGATTAACTCCGACTCGCTTTCTTAGTAGAACCGCGTCGATGCCCGGAGCTTCCCTGTTGATCTTTCTCGCGTCGAAGGGTTGCCCGTAGAAGCCCCGCCGAGATCAGCTCCGAGTTGGTGGCAGGCAAGCCTGCCTGCGAATAGGCGGTCCTCATCGTGCCGAATCGGTCTAGGAAAGCCTGATACCTAGGTAGCCCAGCGTCAGCATTTATATGTGCGACCGTGACATATCCGTATGCCGTTTGCAGTCGACGAAGGCACTCCAAAAGCTCTTCGTCTGAGTACTGTCGATCTGCCTTAGGACCTGCGGAGCACTGCTTATAACCGACAACTGCATAGGCGGCTCTTAGGCTTCCAAAGTGCGCAACATACGCTGCCGCAGCAGGCGTATATGGGCAAGCGTTGATAATCGAGACGGTAAGCTTCTTCTTTTCTTTGAACAGGCGCTGGAGGCATTTGACCATCCGCGGTCTCTCATAACCGTAGCCCCGCTTACAACGGAGTTCCCGTTGAGCCTTCTCGAACTGCCTTACGTCCACAATCGGGTCCATCACCCGGGCTCTTGTCCATTGTTCAGGAGGGTTCCGGTTCGGTCTGCCCTTCAGCAAATAGGATCTGCGATTGTAGACGTAGTAACCTATCATCAATTCGTTGCTGAGCACGGCTTTGACCCGCCGGTGATTCCAGACCCGACCATTCGTAGAAGGAAGCCCCTCTTGATTCAGACTCGTTGAAATGCGGCTCATGCTTCTCTTTTGATTCACGAACATGTCGAATATCCGCTGCACAACACTAATTTCATTCGGTGGCCCGGGGACAAGCAATACACGGTCGGAACTCAACCCCTTTCGCTCGCCGGACTTAAGTAGAAACAGCGGCTCCCGGTCTTTGTTCACCAAGAGGCGTCTCACGCCATATTGCAGGACGCCTCCTTGACTGAAACCAAGGAGGGCTTGCTGTCGATGTGCCCTTGAGACCTTGAAAGACAGTTCGCGGCTGAACTCGCTCGCCATTGCGCGCTTCATGTTCTTTAGGATGGTCGAGACCATGCTGCCGTCGTTTTCAAAGGGTTCGGCGCAGTACACCACCGCGACACCCGCGCTACGACAGAGGAATTCGTAGTGGGCGGATTGATCCGCGTCCGGAAAGCGACCCCATCGGCTGACGTCTAAAACCAGAACGGCAGAATAGGCATGTTGCCCAGTCACAACGTCAGCCAACAGCCGCTTCAGGCCGTCTCTTCCCTTCAGGCTTAAGCCACTTTTACCGGCATCCGCGTAGGTATCAACGACAGCGAACCCTCGTTTTTCGGCATACTCGGCGATGGCAGCGATCTGGTTCTCCAAAGAATACCGCTGGTGGTCGGTAGACATGCGAATGTACTGCGCAGCCGGAACACGGAGATCGCTTGTAAGCTCAGTCACTATAGTGCCTCCGCGCGAGCCGATCTAATGCGGCAGGACGACGCTGATGCCCGCATATTACTCCACAACGGGCTTGAGCAAAACGTTCTGAGCCGTCAATTCACGTGTGCTTGCCGTAGCCGAGCGGCTTGACCGGGAGTCGGGTAGCGCAACTCCGTCCCTATGGCGGCTGGCCGATGACGGCGGAAGGAGACGCCAGCACCGTAAGTACTTCCTGCAGCGAACCCGTCAGCCCTTAGTCGTGGCACGGCCTCGATGCACCCGAAGGCTTCATGGCGCTGCCACCGCAGGAGCATTGAGGATACGGTAAACCTGCATCCTTGAGCAACCGACTACCTTCGCGATCTGCGTCGGGCTCTGGCCGTCATCGCGAAGGGCCATCACCTTGTTCCTGTCGAGACGCTGTCTGCCCCCTTTGTAGGCACCGACGGTCTTCGCTCTCTCAATTCCCTCGCGCTGGCGCTCCTTGATGAAACGCCGTTCCATCTGAGCGACCATACCCAGCACGGTCAGCACGATGTGGCCCATCTCCCCCCGGGTCGAAACGTGAGGATCCAAGACGGTTACAAACGCCTCTCGCTGCTCGCATTCGTGGATCAAGTTTAGAACATCGCGAGTGTCTCGGCCAAGCCGATCGAGCCGCGTTACGACAAGTTCATCACCCGGTCGGAGAAAGTCGATGATCGTCGCAAGTTCGGCCCGGCCATCGCGGCTGGCCCCCGATACCTTTTCCGATCGGACGATGCTGCACCCTTCAGCCTTCAGCTTGGCAATTTGGGTTTCGAGGTCCTGATCGATCGTACTAACGCGGGCGTAGCCTATCCGGCTCATGTGGTGTCACCTCATGGTTTAGGCCCGAGGCTACCTTGTCACAAATAGTCGCTGTCAACTCCGATGTTACATCGCCCTTGCGCAATGGCGTGACGTCACTTTAGGGCATACCCTAAAGTGACATGTTCTCGTCTCTCGTGGTTGACTTGCGCATATGGGCGGTGCTGGCCGAACAGCGTCCGTTCGTTGAAGCGGTGTTCAGTCACCTATGGGCCTGTCAAACCTTCTCAATCTAATGAATAGCGTAGGGATCTCCGCAGTGCTTCGAGCAGGGGTTCAGACGCGCTCTTATCAATGCTCGCCGAACCCTGTCTGGTAAGGATGAGGGTGTTAATCGGTGAGCCCTCAATCTGAACTCTTATTTTGTCGTTCGTATATGAAGCGCCATTCGTCAATTTATCAGCAGCTAGACGAACGTCATTGGCACCTCTTAAAATCGCCGTTGCCATAACACTTTCAGTGAGCTTGATATCTCGCATCTGGCAGCTAACTATTTTTATGTCCCTGTTTGTCTCCTTCGAGAAAAGCTCGCACCATCTAATAACATCTACCTTAATTTCGCTGACAGACACTTCGAAATTGCAAGCTTCCCCAAGGCGCGACAAAAATAAACTCATGCTCCTAGGCGGATTTATGATTTCGAGGTCCGAATATGATGGGTTAACCGCGAAGCCAATGCCCCGAAACTCGGTTCTTTCATAAACAACTTTCTCTCCTAAGGGACTCTCCACAATCTGACTGATATCTTGGCGCTCGATAAACCGCCCCTCCAAAGAGTTGGGCCGCACCCGATCCAAAATGAAGCCGTTTTGTGTTGCAGCCGTGAAGGGTATTGCTCTCAGCCTCTCCGCCAATGTTCTCATATCGAAAGGCCAGCGGACACGGAGCCATCTACGCCGGGTCATGCCGCTGTCACTCTTTCAGCGGGTTCTTGAACGGGAGCTCCTGAAGCAATAATCTCATCGAGTGCGTTTGCCGATGTGCGCTCCACCAGACTCCAAAGCGCGGGCTGCCTATTTGGGTCAAGGGGTTTGAAGTCGGAAGTGGGAGTTCCGTCAGTCAGTCGCCGAGCGATCCTGACCCCAAATTTAAAACCTTTGCCTTGGCGAGGCTCGTCAAATGAAACGTCGAACTGCATGAGATCATTAGGCCTCTCTGTTTGAAGCGCCCTCCAAGTTACCGCTGTGATGAAAAACCCATTCTTTTTGAGCGACTGATATTCCTCAGACTGCAAGAGGTTCATACCGCTTAGAGCGACGCTGTTTATTTTGCCGACGATTTCGCTCTCGACCGCGCGCTCCTTCTCTTCGATATCCATCTCAAGGTCTTCGCCGACGTCATCGTCGCCCGATGCGCATTTTATGCTAACGACCGTCTGCAACTGGTATCCGGGAATATTTCGAAGCATACTCATAAAAAAAGTAGTCCGTTGATCCGCCGTCAATCCATCCAGTGACAAATCCTTAGGTGTAAGAGACTGAAGCTTAAGTTGACTAATCTTTTTAATCAATCGATCAACGACACCTCTCGCCTTTTCCGTTGCAGGCATCCTTATCGTAGTTCGATCACTCTCCAAGATAAACTCGATGTTTGCGTCTCTTCGTTGCCTCTGTATTAATCTTGTCTTCGAATAGTCTATTTCATCGTATGCGACATTCAGCTGGACTTCTCTCAATCTCCGTTGCTGAGTGGTCAACTCATCCTCACCTGCAAACTCTTCCTTATAACTTCGCACGACTTCACTAATCTCGTCATGAGTAAGAGACACAGGCACGTCCACGTAAGCCCTCTTCTCGTTTCTATTCTGATATTCGCGTCTCTCGATCAGTTTGGTCAACGAGGCAAAATCATGAGGCAGGATGGAAATATCACTGGCAAGCCGCTCTCGGTCAGTTTTGGGAGAATAGATAATTCCTCGGGTTAGCGCGATTCCACGTAGCACACCTTCGCTCATTCTCCCCTTAGATGACATGAGCAAGTCAAATATATCTTTGTCTGTAGCTGCCAAAAAAGGCAATTTATCCGTCATATGACATTCCTATCTGGATCTCGGAGAATGTCGATATTACATTGTTTATCAGCTCGAATCGTATGTTATTTAAGACGTCCAATAGGCTATTCTTCCCTTCATCGGTCGCGCCCATAGCTTCTATATAATGAAGCCGTGCCTTTTGAAAATTTTGTAGCGACGTGCCCGCTTTGTCTATAGAGCGAATGAATATTTGACGCTCAAGGTCAAACAATCCATGCTGGCGCATATAATCCAATAGGTAGAGGAATTCATCAACCGTTTCACCGGGTGGTCTGTAAAACACCACCAACCCCGCTTTTCTCTCGCTGTTTCCGTCATATTGCAAAATAATCCACGGGCCGGTAAGCATTTCCAACGACGCGGCGCATCGCTGTTTTCCGCGGAGCTGTGCACGGCGCACCGTCTGCGGGTAAAAAAAAGAGCAAGCTCCTCGATCTGGTAGTCGCGCCGCCCCTGATCTCCCTCTCATTCGTAGTATTTCTTGGCTGACATTATTGAGCCAATGAATTTCGGCGGGACCAAGAACGACCAATTTTCCATTCTTGGGAGTGTGTAGGTCGTCAAAGTCCAATTTCTCAAGGTTATCACTAAATGTCCGATCGTACCCTCCGTCATGATTGTAGATGAATAGGAGACCTGAGACTGAGAAGTCCTTGTGCTTGTGCACATATCGCTCTTGCCACTCGGCGCTTATCTCTGCGCAAGCGACCTGAGCGGAAAGGCTAACAATGGCTTTCTCGATTTGTGACCGCCCGATCGAAGCGGCAGCGTAGCTCTTGAGATCGCATTGAACATAGGTTGTAACGTCGTCGTAAGGCTCATCGTAATAAAAGACGACATCGGTTGGATGCGTAGCTACCTTGTGGCTCTCGTAATTATCGCATTTGAAATCAACGTTGACTGGTCCAATTTTTGTCCAGAGAAACTCGGCAAAAATCTGGTCGGAAATTATCTCTGCAATTTGCGCTATACCCGCAGTCTCACCCATGCCTATCCTGCTCCCACATGCGAATCTCCGTTGTGTAGCACTCTCCGAGCCAATATTACAGGTTTCCTGCTTTGTTGGGTGTGGTCGTTAAAGAGCACCTGTCAACCGAAAGGAAAAGGCCTCTTTGACTACTCGGTCGAAGTGTTGGGTCGGCTCGTAATTATCTGGTATACGTAATGTCGGAACGTTATTGGCCCGCTCCTATTGACCGGCCCCTGCAGGTTGAAAAGATTGCTATCATTTGCCGCTGTTTATGGCGACGGGATATTCATTTCATCTGCTTGGTACTGCCCCACAATCTTGCCAACGTCATTTAGTTTTGTCTCGGGCGGTACCATGTCGAGGACCCGCATCATTGTTTCAATCGGGTCGGTATGACCAATTTTCATAGTTGTTTGCGAGCTGGAGAACTCCCACCATTGCCCGCTTCCGTTCCTCAGTTCTGCAAACAGCTCCTCAACCGTTCCGGCGGGCTTGTAGATCGTTGTGGCATCAGATCCGACGGGACCAAACAGGCACCAGACAAAACTTCTACCATCGTCGGTTTTCGCTATCGGTGTGAACACCACATTTGTTGAACGCTCGCCGTACTTGATGCGCCGGACGCCGAAGACCTCCTTCTCCTCACCATTCTCAAGGAGTTTCGAGCCTTCGACAAATTCTTCTCTGACAGAGGCTGCCATTCCGTACCCGGCGAGGCTGCTTCGCCCTCGGAGATGGTAGTATCGATTTACGCAGGCGTTCAGGATCATCGATGGTGTAATGCCCTTAAGGTCGCGAATCTGCAGGGCATAGTCGATGTAGTCGATTCCTAGAAATCTGACCGCATCAACGTTGTCCGCCATATAGAGGTCATCTCGTGTCGGTTTGAGAAGTTTCGGCAATTCGGCGGTAGACACATACAAATGGTCGGCAGTGGCTATAAACCGCGAAATTCCCAAGACAGCAGCGGTATACGCCTCTGAGACGTTGTCAGCAGTGTATGAAGACCCGCTCAGGGCGAGATACGGAGCGTGGAAACCAAGCAAGGCGTCACGTGCGATTGAACGATCCGGAAGCTGGTCCGGGATAGGTCCATCCTCGGGGGCTGGTGTCGGATCCGTTGCCCGCTGAGTGCCGCCAAGGAAAGCCAGCGCACAGGCGGAAAAACAATGGTCTCCAGATTTGACAACTGTCGCCAGCCCTAACCTGCGGAAGAGCAGCGCTAAGTCGAGCCCAGCCTGATAAGATCCACCCGAGCTGTTGAGTTCGACGACAATTCTTGGCCAGACCTCGCCATCATTTGAGATCCCGGCTTTCGCCAATGCGACCTTGACGCTAGCGGAGTCAGTATCATTGATCTCGCCTTCAAGTCGAAAACCTACCGCCTCACTTCCTTTGTGCTCGACCTTCCCGACAAACCTCACCTCGGCAGCTTGCACCATCCCGGCTAGACCGAGAAAGATGCCGAGCGAAAGCGACGCGCAAAGCCTCCAACGCATGTTACTTCGCAATTCCGGGACAGAGGTGCTGGAAAATGCCGAGCTCGACCCAGTATCCCGAAGCCGTTGTGCCGTCGAGAATCTCGCCAGTTTTGACGCGCTTTATAGCGTAATCGGCGATCATTTCGTCTGACTTCTTGGCGGGGCCGAGGAACGCGAACTTTTCGTTCGATAGATCCAACCAAGTCCGTTTGACGCAATTACCGGTCACATAATCGTCGATTTTGACCAAAGCCATTGTCTGCTTGACGCAAGCCATCGAGTAGTCCGAGTTATATTGGACACAGAAGGCTTTGGCATCCTTGGGCGTGTGCCGTACGTGAATCTTGGCGTTTGCCGTGCCGATGCCTTCCGTCGACACTGTGGTAAGCTGCATACCGGCCCGACTTCCGTAGTAGATGGGATCGTGGTCATCGGCCCATCCTGCTGAAGCGGAGATAGCGATGGCCAAGACTGCAGATACGTACCTGAAAAACTTCATAGTCGTCCCCAATGATACTCCAAAGTACTCTAATCACTCGCAGCGGCCCCAATCGGCCAGACGGCCGGTTCAGTCTGTAGAATAATTGAAAGTGCCGCAGAGGTTTGGGCTATTGATGTCGTGCGGAGTGTCTTTCGATCCAAAGACCGCCATCCCAAGCAGCAGGGGACCACCAGACGACGATCTTTCGAAAAACACGACGTACTGGGCTGGGTCAGATTTCGGATCACCGCAAAGCGTGTTGCCGTTTCTAAGAGCACCCGGATCCCGCGACAATTTGAAAACTTCCGCGGTCGCTTTTTTATCGCCCGTTTCGTCCCACTGACGCCAAGATGCGCCCACCGAGGTCAGACCAACTTTTTTGCCGTTTCCGAATGTGATCGCCAGCTTGCTGCCCGGGATGGCGAAATCTGGATTTCCCGAGAGCCGTATCGTTCCGGTGATTGACTCTGCCGTACGACTATAGGGATCGAATTTACGCTTATCTTGCCAGAGGTGGTGTTCCATGGCTGATTGGGCCAACACCGGACCGCAAACGACGCAGGCCGCGATTGTAAAGGCTAACGGATATCTCAGCTGCAAGATTATCACCTCAAATCCGAGCTACATCCATTTTCGCGCCCACGTTGCCAGTTCGACCCGAGCCTTGTCCGGCCAATCATCTAGAGGCGGCCGGACTTCTATCTTCTTTTGATCCGGTTTCCACGCCGCGTAGACGCGATGTTCTTTTGCGGACACGAAAACCAATGCCTCCTGAAGGCCGCACATATGCGGGGTGCAAGCCGTTCCTACATAGTCGTCGCCGACGAATTTGCCGGAGCCCGTCCCATCAAGCGTTTCCCGGTAGGCACCGAGGTCGGGGCCGAGGAGGTCGCTGATGGCACTGCTAATTTCCCCGTAGCTGAAAAGGTCAGACGGGTGTTTGACAGTGCGCTCTCGCAAGGTCGCGAAGCCCTTAGTCAAATCAGGCTGCATTTCAACGGACGCCTGCTCAGCAAGGCCAGTGGAGGGCGTCCAGACCCATATCTTGCCTACCCTTCCGGCACTTGGAGCTGTGGAAAAAGTAATCGCAGTGTCTTCAACCTTGCGGGTTACCAAGGCGCAGTCGGCTCCCTCGATCGGCCCGTCAATGCGAGGCTGGCCGCTAGGGGGGAACGAAACAATGAAGGGTGAGCCTTCGCAAGCGTTGCCGCCGGACAGGCTGTTGCCGACCAATGTTGGAATTCCGTTCACAATTGTGATTTCGTCGATTGTGAGTCTACCGTCTGTAATGGTCGGCTTTCCATCAAGGTGCATCGTCTCCTCGGCCTCGCCGTAAATTTCGACTGAATGACCGAATAGAATGGCATTGAAATCATCTGCGATTGACGCTGTCGTGAAGCTGAGGATGACAATTAGCGCGAGAAAGTTTCTCAAGTAGCTTCGCATTGGACGGCCTTAGCTTTTGAATCGGGTTTCGTGAAAGTCCCGATGCACATCGGTGTTCTATTATTGGAACGCCGCGATGTGAGAGCTCTTTGCGAGGCTGCTGGATGAAAAGAAGCCGCCACACTTATTGCGTAGGGAGCAACCTCTGCACTCATCGGCGTATTCATTTTTCCAATCGCTGATCGAGCGTTTTGCGTACTGATGGATGGAGCCATCAAGAAGACAGAGCTGGTGATTGTAGACTGAAACATTGATCCTAGCCGCAGCCAGATATTGCACAGCCGCCCGCAACTCACTTCGATAGTCGTACGGGTCTATCCAGAGCTTATCCATATTTGCCCTTGTGAAGCCAGTGATCTCCAGCCCCATGAACGTCACGTGGTCTACGAAGGTGAGGTTTCTAAAAATGAAATCTGACAGGTCGGCGAGACCTTCATAGGTCTGCTTGTGAACGACAACTCGTATCTCAACCTCAGCCCCGACGGACTTCAGGTTCATGATCCCGCGGATGGTCTCATCGAAAGCGCCTTTGGATTGAACCACATAGTCGTGCACTTCCGGGTCCGCTGAGTAGATCGGTATGCCAACGGAAAGACGAGGATGCCCGATTGCTTGATAGCGATGCGAGAAGGCCTTGTCCTTAAATGTCCGGCCATTGGAAAGAATATGAACCGGCGTAGAAGGAAGGTGGTCACGAGCTGATGACAAAATGTCAAAAAAGTCCTCACCCACCAGCGTCGGCTCACCGCCAGTGATCCCGAGAAACGGGGTCGTTGCGGGCAGCAAGGGCAGCACATCCAAAATCTCCCGCGCCAACCAGCGATCGTCAACGTCTTTGGGTGGCTGGGAGCACATCAAGCACAGGTGGTTGCACCGCTCCGTTACGAGGAAATAGTTCGCGTTGGCACCCTTTCTGAACAGGACACGCACTGCCTTCCGATCCGGGACAAAGCGGATAACGTCTCCCTCGCTGAGGTAGTCGAATTCGTGGGGCAGAACGACTAGTCGTCGGTCTGAAAACAGTCGCTCAGCCTCCGGCCGGTGCTCCTCAAAGGTGACAACCCACTGGCATTCAGGATGTAACGCCTGCCCCTTGAAAAGATACGCATCATGCTCCGGGTTGGGCGCTTGATCAGCTTGGCCCGTCACGAGCCTAAGTGCCACTCGCTGTGAGAAATCACCGACGCTTGCTGACGCAGCGAAGCCACTCAGTCGCAACATCCTAATTCGCCCAACTTAGAAAGAGTTCTCGGGCGGTAACGTCCCTCTCCATAAGGTCGATCAGCCTCTTGAAGATCGACATGTTGCGATTGCAGAATCCCGACCGCGTTTTGAGGCCAACAAAGTCGCCCTGCGTTGCGGTGTGGAACACCGGATCGGAGCCACAGAACGGTTCGTAAGCGCAGTCGGCGCACATCGGTACGGAGCCTGCAAAAGACTGCTCGATAGGATCGAGGAGAGCGTCAGACCCGAAAATCTCCGCATACGTGTTTTCGTGGACGTTCCCGAGCAGAAATGTCTTGTCGCCCATCTCAGCCAACATGCGCGCTTCGTCGGATGCGTAGACGCTGGCGTCATAGTTATAGACAACGGCGGAGATACCGATGCCTGCCGGGCTCATCAGGTCCACATATCCCGGCTCGAAAGGCGTGAGCATTTTTGTAAGGATGGTGGCCGCGTAAAACTCCTTGAAAGGAATGCCTTTCCGATTCAGTTCGAGGATGTAATTCAGCCCGTCGAAGTAGAAGTCGAGCCAGTGGTCCACGTCATAGGCAGCGTACGATTTCGTCTTGACCGCGAAGCCGTAAGGAGAAAGCGGCCGAAGGAATATTCCGGGGAAATCTAGCCGCACGTATTCGTCAATGATCTCGCGCACCAGTGGAAGGCTGGCTTTGGTCGTCGTCATAAGTGCGCTGACGCGTCCATGGCCGAGAGCCAGTCTGGCCTTGTGGATACCTGCCACAGCCAATTCATAGCTGTTCTTTCCCGGGCGTGGTCGATTGGCATTGTGAAGAATGGCCGGACCATCAAGCGACGTAGAAATTAGGACGCTGTGCTCGCAGCAAAACTCCAAGATTTCGTCCGTAACGACAGCGAGGTTCGTCGTGATAACGAATTGCAGCGACCGCCCGGCGACCTTGTTGATCGCTTCAGCCCGATGCACGATGTGTTGGATCAACGGGAAATTCAGAAGCGGCTCGCCGCCTTGGAACTCGATCTTGATAGCCGGACTTGGAGACTGGAAAATGAGCGCCAACGCCTTCTCGGCAGTCTCCTCTGACATATCGAAGGCTGAACGATCTTCGCTTTGACGGGATACCTGACAGTAAGGGCAGGAGTGCTCGCACCGCAAAGACACGACCATTATATGAAGCGATGTGAAGTTCTCCAGCCTCTTTGCCTTGGTCCGAACCTTAAGCGCCAGCAGCTCCTTGCCGATATTGGAGGATGCATCAAAGAGGAACTGCCTGCTGCGCAGGCGGGAGTAAGCGGGGTGTGTGCTGGGAAGCTCGTGCTTGACAAACGAAGCCAGCACGGCGCGCGGCAATACCAGATATTCGCCCGCTTGGTTGGTCAGCATATACCGCTCGTCATCCAACTGGGAAAAACGGAAGTACGCGAGCTGGTATGTGTCGTCCAACGGTCGTTGGAACTCAGTTGCCGGAGCAAACTTAGTCATCGGACTGTAGGCCCGATCTGGAAAACGCCAGCGCCAGTATAGCGTTTCTAACCGTGGCGGTTTCGGCGGCGATGCTGCTACGCAGGTCCTGATCCAAGACCTCTAGCCGCAGCCTTTCTATCGCTGCGTCGGCCGCAGCTCGCGCGGCCGCCTTACTGAAGTTGATCGTGCATACTGCGAAGCCGCCTTCGATCGTGATCTCAACCGCAGCGTTTCCAGTTACCCGATACGCTGCGCGCTTCACACAGTCGAGGCTGAAGACTGACAGATCAAACTTGACTTGGGCAGTCTGGACGAGCTCGCTATCGCGAGAAGTGTCCGCCATCAACAATAGCTGTAGCCAGAGCAGTGAGACCCGTGACTAGCATGGCTCGAATGGCTGGTGTGGTACGCCATGATAACGTCCGTACCATTTGAGCGGTCGAGCACCTCACCGTAGCCGAGGTCCGCCGGAACAGTGCCAGCTTCAGCGAGCTTGGCCGAAGGCTGATTTGCCGATTCGACAAGGACTGCAGCCTGAACTTGGCCGCCGAGAATCATCGTGGCCGACAAGGCCATTGGTGACAGAAAATTGCGCTTCGACATTATCCAAACCCCCGTTTGTACGGACTCATTAGCAAAACGGGCCAAGCCGGACAAGTACCGATTGTGGAGACGTGCTTAAGATATCAACAATGTTCCACCAAATACTGTATTGCGGGAGTTGCCGGGTTCCGTCTTCTGAGCGCAATCGATCGTCATTTTCGCCCTGAACGCGAGAATTCAGCTCCCATGACCCGCGCAACATAAGCTATCGCGCCGTGCTTTTTGATTGTTGCGGAGTCGCAGCTATCGCAGCAAGCGGTGTGGTGGGTTCTCGGCGCACGTGTTCCAAAAACCCATTCAAGGATCCGCTCTGCAAGGCTCAGTTTGTGCCGTGCCTCGCTATCGCCGAAATAGTTGCGGATCGACTTACGAAGACAAGAAGTCGAGCGGAGCATCCCGGCCACTTGATCGATGTTCCGGGTCCGCTGCTCCAGCATGACCGCTTTTTGGTGCTCATCCCCCGGTGCATTCGAGACAGTCATCTCGGCCATGAATTTGAGGCGTCCCGTATCACCTCGACCTTTACCGTCGTGGAACATGACCGAGACCGACGGCTTCCCATCTCTTCCAGCGCGGCCAAACTCCTGCAACAGGTCTTCAACAGATGCTGATTGTTGCCAGTGCACCACCAGCCGCACGTTAGGAACGTCGAGGCCCATGCCAAAGGCGTTGGTGCAGACAATCTGATCGACCACTGGGCGGCTCTGCCCCAAGAAGCGCTTCACGAGTTCCTGCCTCTCCCATGCAGTTCCCAGCTTGGAATGATAGAATGGGATGTCCAACCCCATCGCCGACAAAGCAGTCCGCAGTTCGTCACCCACTTTTACCGTAGGGACGAAAATCATTGCCTTCTGCCCCTTCAACTGGGGCAGCGCCAGCATGGATGCTATTTCCTGCGCCCGTTGTTCAGATCGGCAATGCCGTCGCAACATCGCGATGTTTGGCCTATCCACATCGCGGACGAACACCTTTGCATCCGGGATGCCAAGCGAGGCGAGAATCCGGTCCTGCATTTCCTTTCCAGCAGTAGCTGTGAAAGCCAAGACTGGGGGAGCACCGAGCTTTTCCCGAACCTCGCGTAAGCGCCCGTACTCGGGGCGAAAGTCCTCACCCCAGCGGTCAACGCAATGGGCCTCGTCTATGATCAAAAAGGACGGTTCGCTCCGCTTAAGCTGGTTGCGCTCGGCGTCGCTACGAACAAAAAACCGCTCCGGCGCAACATAGAGGAGCTTTATGGCCTTGAGGCCAAGCAGAGAAAAGCGGGTCTCCTTCTCTTCGCGGCTGAGATCACTGTTGATGAACGTTGCCGGTATTTTCTTGGCTAGAAGGTCGGACACCTGTTCGGACATCAGCGCCTTCAAGGGAGAAACAACAAGGGCGACGCCACGCCTAAGCACCGCGGGAAGCTGAAAACATAGGGTTTTGCCGGAACCTGTGGGACTGACGACTAACACGGATTTTCCCGAAAGCGCCGCCAATATGATCGGCAACTGACCGTGACGAAATCGCTGCAGCCCAAACAGGCGTAGAGCAGGTCCGAAGTTACCTGTGGCTTCGGTCACCACTCCTTCGCGGTCCACCCATCTCGCGAGCCTCACGGCCCATCTCTCAATCGCCCGTCTTGCCAGACCACCAGCCAAGTTTGGGTGATGGCGCGCGTGACATCCGTCGCAGAGCGTGACCAAGTTCGACATCTCGTCGGTTCCGCCCATCGAGCGAGGGAGCAAATGGTGAACGTCGGCATCCGCCGACTTGAGCCTGATGCCGCAGGACACACAGCAATAGCCGTCACGGTGCAAAACCTGCTGCCGGATCATGGACCAGCTACTGGATGGCACGTTCAGATCAAAATTCCCCGATTGTAATTAGCAGGTGGCAGGGTAGTTCCCTCGAAAGCATCGCAAGTCTACGCGGAATAGTGAGAGGTCTCAGTTAAAACCGGGTGTAGGAAACTCTTGACAGGTTTAGTGACCGGAGGCATTGCCGTTCCGTAAGGGGATTTGGGCAGCATGATGAAACTGATTTCAGCGTTATTGGCCGCCATTTTCCTCGCGGTCCCACCGGCAGCGGCAACCCAAATTCGGCGACTATCCCACAAAAATGTATCTCAAAGGGAAGTCAGCCCTGCCAAAATTTGCGGGCTCCGCTGCCCAATTCAAGACGAGGATTCGGAACGGTATGAAGTCCGGCCCGAACTACGGCGGCCACTTTACAATGATCGAAATTGGCTGTGGCACGTCGTGCATTTTCGCGTTTCTGATCGATGGCCGTGATGGCAGGGTGGTCGATTTTCCACTCGGCGGCGAGGACAACTATCAGCTTCAACTCCGCTACGGTATCGACAGCACTCTCCTGCAAGCGGATTGGATGGACACCAGCAATGACAAGTACGACACGTGCGTCCGGCGCTTCTACGATGTCGGGTCGGGAAACCTGACGAAGGTTTCTGAGACCACGTATACGATCAAACAGTTCGCGTTCTGCGGCCAATGAAAACGCTTGGTCCGCTTTGGGGCAGGTCTCTCGACCCTATACCGTCGAATGGTTTTGGGAAGGCAACGTGTTGAACGCCGTCGCGTGGTATCTCCGGGAGCGGTTGTTCGCATCGGCTTAGGGGCATCTATGGCCAAATCTATCACAACGGAAGGCCGCATTTTCGCTCGTCAGGTTGGGCGAGAGATAAAGCGACGCGAGTTAATCGGCGCCGTAGCAATTTCGAATGGTAACGAAAAGGAGTGGTGGCCAGCAGTGAAATGGTTGGCCGGTAGTCTAAATTTAGAGGGGTCTCCAGTTAAACGTGTGGCCTTGCTGCAAGCTGTAGGAGACCGCCTCAAGTCCATACCCGAAGCCGACAAGGGAGCTTTTGTCGACATCACCCTCTTTGCTGGCAAAAGAGCCTGCGAAATTATGTTTACCACGCTGCTAGCCGACGACCATCCAATGGAAGCACTCACCGGCCTAGAAACCGGCGTCACCATTCAGTGTCATTATCTCAAGATTGGGCGGTCCGGCACCGATGTCAGGCTTGGGGTCCTTGTCGCACACGCTTCCGCCCATGCCTTAGGTCGCCTTCGTGAACGCGCGCGTGATGACGTTGAGATCAAAGATGGTATCGGATTCCTAAGGGTGTGTGGGAAAGCTGGCCTATTCGCCGCCACCGAGACACGGCTACGGAAAGCCGAGATCAACATTGCCCTCAACGATGATCTGATTGCAACCGGGTCGACGAAAGTAGGAGGCCAAGGTGATCTCGCCAGTTCATTCTTTGATTGCCGTACCGTGCTTCCCCGCGATGCGTGTGATGGTGAGCAAATTGCACAAGCCACCGCTTTCGCTGAGGTCCTCAAAGGACGCGCTACTGCAAACGAAATTCCCTTTTTGGTTCGGCCCAATGATTTCGTGCTGGAGAAGCTCAAGCGTTTTGAGGACGGCAGCTGACTGCTGCTCAGAGTTCCGAGACTTGGCGCCGAACTGTTCCCAAAGTGGCTCCTCGCGCCATAGCAGCGTCCAAGTTGGATAAGAAACGGTCTCAGGCAACGGCCCGGATCAAGGCATGAAGCCGGTCAACGTCCTGCCGAACGATGGTCGAAATGGACCGAGCCGTAGTGCGCTCCAAAACTTCCCGACCGCCTAGTCCGGCGACGCATAGCTTGTCGATCTCCGCGCCGTGCATAAACCGGCAAACGGCAGCAGCTTCACCCGACCTATGCCAATCTTTCTTTTGTTGGTATTCCCCGGTGGGCCGCTTGTCGGAGCTTTTGATGGCGTAGACGCGGTATGTCTTGAGCGGGGCCTTCAGCATGTAGATGAGGCTCTGACGAAGGCCCTTCCAGCTACTACGAACACGGACATGCGCTGCCTCGCGATTTGGCAAGAGCGATCCGTACCGTTCATTCACTGAGTCCTTAAACGCCTCCATTTCATCACGGCTCGCGCCCCACACAATGGCGTGGATATGCCACGATACAACCTTCTCCCGTCCTGTTGGGGTATTGGCATACGGAGCTGCATCGACGATGCCGAAGTAGCAAAATCCCTTGAGCACCTTATCCGCCCACACTTGGAGAACCGACCAGTCGTATGTCTCTGCTTCGGCAGCGGTGGTTACGAAATCGATCGGCGATAGCGTCAGAAAGTAGGCTGGCCTTTCAGGCATTGGCTTAGTTGTGGCCTTCATGACGTTGCGGGCGGCACGGCAGAATTCGATTCTGGCCCGGCAATTTGTCGCTTTAAGCGACAGCGATGAACGATCTGCGAGGTTTTCCCTCATAGCTTCGTCCAAAGCGAACTCGCCCTCACGCCCTCGTTTGCCGAGCGCATATCTCTTCACTTTTTCGTCGAATTGTTGATGGGCGGATACGAAAGTCTTCCATTTCACGATGGGTTCGGAAGCCATGATGGATCTCATGATGGGGGGTGATGTCGAGTGCACATGGTGCGTCACAAGACGGGTTTGTGCACTCGACGATTGAGGTGGTGGTGGGGTACGGCGTTTTCAGTGTCTAATGGGCGTTGGCACGTTGGTGGGTGCTGTCACGTTTTTTGGTGCTACAACTGACCCCAGAGGCCCGACCCAGCGAAGATACGGGCCGCCCTTTTTAACGAGGCTGATCTCGAATTTGGAGGGATCGCCATCTGAACGCCGAACTGAGAGCGTAGCAAAAGACGAAAGCCCGATCTTGTTTATTTGTGCGAGATGCTCCTCGCTCGCCAAGATCTGGAGAGCCAAATATGGAGCGCTTCCGTCGACATGAGGTGTCACGCCAGCCGTGTGCTCTTTGGCGGTGGCTGGCTTTGACCTTGCGGCGGGTAACCGTGCTCGCCTAGCCCTGTAAGCCTTCTCGATGCCTCCTCGCTGCTTTAGCCAGTCGGGTATTTCGCTGTGTGGAATCTCGGCCTCCCACGCGTCAAGCAGCGCAAACTTCAGCTTTGAAGCCTTTTGTCGTCCGGTTCTGCTTCCAAGGCCGCAGACTATGCGAAGCACGTACTCCAGAGCCCTCTCGGGCTCATTGATTTTGGGTCGATCGGCGACATCGTTCCAATCGAGCCTATGACAGAAATCGCTCCAAGTGTCGGGATCTTTGCGCATGACCGACGCCAAATAATAGCCATCGGCGAGGTATTCGCGATAATGCTGGCGATACTGCGTTGCTAGAGTAGCGAGGCTGTTGCTTAGGGTGTCCAATGCGCCGTTGATGGCACCTTGGTTGTTCAGCAAGTCTTCGATTGGTGGGCACCTATCTTTTGATTCGAGCGCAACCGGTAGCTTCCGTTCTGGTGAATTTCCTTTGGCGCTCATTGCGCACCTCCGGCGTTCACGACCGTAAATTCCTTGGACAACGCGACAGCGTCCAAGATTGCACAAGCTAGATCGCAAGGCATTTTTCTACTCCGCAAAAAGCGGGATCGATGGAGATGGAAAAACAACGAATCCAGCAGCACCGACCCCAGATTGATCTGTGGTGATTTGGCCGAGCTGAACCGCAAAATCTGCGGCGAAGTCCGTGAGCTTCTTGGCTCTCCAAAGGAGAACTCGGCGCTCGGCCGATGGCTGCTGCCATTCGTCTAGTTGGGGAAATAGGCAGTCACTTGGTTATTCGCAAGGGTGGCTACAAGGTAAATTGCAATTGCTTGGTCCCGTCACACCGCCGACGGAATGCGCAAAGCTGCTGGAAGTGCCCACAAGGGGAGCGAACGCGCGTCAAACTACACCAGAAAGAAAATGGCTTATCACTGTGGCCGCGACGCTAAATTCTGATTTGCGTCAACAAGTGAATAGAAGGGTAGCTTGGCAAGCTGCTCGGCCATCGTTTTGAGTGTGACCTCGCCGTAAGTGTCGGCAACCGTCCGAGCTGCCTGACCTTGGATTGCGTCGAGGATGCGCGGAGGAATACCGGCTTCCATGCCAATTGTTTTGAAGCGGTGCCGCCAGCCGTGGTTCGGCGCCACATTTGGGTCTGGCACGAAGGTCCGCCCAAACTCGGCGAGCCGGTTCTTCAAGCCTCGCAGAGCCCCTCGGACGTTTTCAGACGAATCGACGTTCAAGAAGAGGTGGCCGCTTGTAGCCTCTTGTACAAAAGCAGGGAATCCAAGGTCTATCACCTGCTGATGGAGAGGTACCTCGCGGGCTTCATTAGTCTTAACTGTTCCGGCCTCAGGGGTGATGCGAATGACCCAGAAGTCGCCGCGCAGGGATACATCCTGCTTCCGCAACTGGGCCAATTCGCCTACGCGAGCTCCTGTGAATGCACACAACCATGGTACCCAACGCTTCGCCGCAAATGTCTTCGGATTTTCCTGCCCTCGCTGATGAGATAGCGCGCCAGAAAGGATCGTCTTCGCCTCTTCATCAGAAAAGCCCTTCGATCTATGGCGAGCAGGCTTTCCGACCTTCAAGGTCACACCGACAGCCGGGTTATGAGCGACAAGTCCGTTGGCGACCCCCCAGCCGAAGACGACTTTCAGAGCCGACAGATTGCTATCCTTAACCGTTTTGGCGGAAATCATCTTTCCAGTTTTCGGCGAGGGTGTGCTCAGTCGGTGATCTTTGAAGGCAATGACATCCTTAGCCGTGACCGTCGATGCGTCGTTGTGTTTCAAGAAACGAGCAAGATAGGCAAAGGCGTCTCTATAGCTTTCATAGGTGCTCGGTTTTCTGCCTGCTGCCTTGCTCTCCTTCCACCAACCGTCAACGAGGCCGGTCAACGTCGCTGCGTCGGAGTTCCCAGCCGTCGCCTTGTAGGACTGACCGTCTGCTGCCTGAGTATTTGCCGAACGAGGAAGGCGCCCGGGCTGCTCTCCTAGCTCAAACTCCCCGCGTTCGAGCCTTTGTAGCGTCAAGCTAGCTCGCTGCAGAGCAGCCCCAACAGCTCGTGCTGTCTTGTGAATGCTCCAAGGATCATCGCTGTAGCCATTGTCAGCTAGGATGGCCTCAGCCCTGCTAATGCATCTGGCCCTCATCGATTTCCAAAAGACATTCTCAATTGGCATTGTCCCCGGGATGGGATCAGCGATGCCTTCCACTCCAGCGACTGGATCAGTTGATGGCAACGGATACTTTTCCCACATGCCCTCGTACAGGTCGGTGTGCCAGTGGAGCTGTTCACTCGGATTGTCGTAGAATTTCGCAAGCCACTCATCGTGCACCGCCGTGGCAAGAAGATGCGCCTCACGGTCCGTAATGAGGCGCGGTGTGAGGGAATCTGCACCAGCAGGGGCAGGACCACCCCAGCTGCTTCCATTGACCGAGCCGTTTCCTAGCCGAAGCTGCGCCCACTCACGTTCGTACTCCGCAAGGACTTCCGCGAATTTTCGCTTTGCCTCTTCGGGGTCCTTCGTTCCGAGCGTCTTGTTGACTTCTCGGCGGCCGGTCAACAAGGCGATATCGGCTGGCATCCGCTTTCGGAACCAGTAAACGCCGGTCTTACGATGTTTTGTTGGACGGCTCATAGCTAGGACCATGTGTAACACCTGTGTGTAGCACTCGGGTAGCCCTAAGCAGTTAGTTTTGCTGGTTTTTCAGCTGTGTCAACACCTTGCGAGGGTGATGGTGCCCAGAGGCGGATTCGAACCACCGACACGCGGATTTTCAGTCCGCTGCTCTACCAACTGAGCTATCTGGGCCTGTTCCGGCAAACGAAAACTCGCAGGCCGGAATTCATCGAGGCGCCGTGGGCGCCCCTTGAAAGCGCGTGGGTTATAGCACGGGAATTCGGCCTGTCCAGCGCCTAGGTGGCAATTTCAGGCAGGAAAAGCGATGCCGTGCGGCGCCCCGGTTTCCATGCCGCTTGCGGGCCGGAATGGCGCACGGCATGGCACTATCCGGCCTTCGCCATTCTTGTCCGTGCCGCTATTGCAGGCTGAAACGCCGTGACATGTCTTTTAGCCGGCGGTCGAGGTGCAGCAATGCTCGCGGCACTGGGCGCCCGCAAGTCGCCATCGCCTATCTGGCGCCGGTCACGCCGCGGCGAAAATCGGAAGGCGACATGCCGGCGAGCTTGCGGAACGACTTGTTGAAGGCGCTGAGCGAGCCGAAACCCGAATCCATGGCGACGCGCAGCACATTGGCGTCCTGATGCATCAAAAGCGCCTGCGCATAGCTCAGCCGCAACAGGTTCACATACTCGTTGAGCGTCATGCCGGTGGATTTCTTGAACAGGCTCATGGCGTATTTGGGATGGATGTCGGCGGCCGCGGCGATGTTCACGCAATCGATGTCATAGAGGAAGTTTTCGGCGATGAAATCGCACATGCGTCCGACATTCCGCGACGATTGCTGGTCAAAGGGGCTGCCTGTTTCCTGGTCGGTCGGAGTTGCGGATACCAGCCGATAGGGCTCGAACCGCACTCGCTCCAGCCGCAGCAGCAATTCGTTGACGGCATGTTCGGCCTTGGCCTGGTCGCCGGACCGGGCGTAGCGGTTCCAGCGCTCGAAATTATGGTTGTCGGACTGGTCGGTGGCTGATGTCACCAGTGTTGCGCCCGTCATCAGCCGGTGCCTTATGTCCGTGGGCAGGTGCAGCCGGAAGAAATGCACCAGCGGCAGATGCGCTCCGGCATAGATGGCGTCGTCGGACAAATCGTCCATCTGGTGCGGCAGGCCACCCCAGAACAGGCACATCTCGCCGGCCGAAAGCGAAATCTCGTGGTCGTTCATGCGGTAATGCACGCTGCCGCGCACGATGAAATTAACCTCGACCTGGGCGTGCCAATGCGGCTTGAGCATCACCAACGGATTGGTGTGAAACATCTGCAGGAGCAGCGGCAGGCCTTCCACGCTGCTGGCCCCAGGCTGGTAGAACGGCCGTTCAGGCATCTTACTTTCCGCCAATTTCATATTCCCTTTGACGGCGACAGGCCTTGCCCGGTGCATAGTCTAGCCACGCTCACAGTGAGAGAGCAAATGAAATGGGAGGATTTCAATGCGCATCACAATGACCTGCGCCGCGCTCGCGCTTGCCCTGGGCTCAGCCCCGGCCTTCGCGCAATCCGGCGAAATCACCATCTGGAGCTGGAATGTCGCGGCTTCATCGCTGAAAGCGACCATTGCCGGCTTCAACAAGCAATTTCCCGACGTCAAGGTCACGGTCCAGGATCTCGGCAACCAGCCGACTTACGACAAGTCGATCGCCGGCTGCGCCGCCGGCGGCGTCGGGCTGCCTGATGTCGTCACCATCGAGAACGGCGAGGCCGAGAATTACTGGAGCCAGTTCCCCGACTGCTTCGTCGACCTGCATACGCTCGGTTACACAGCCGACGACCAGAAAAAATTCCCCGATTTCAAGCGCACCGAGTTGGAAGTGGGCGATAAGGCCTACGCGATGCCGTGGGATTCCGGCCCGGTGGCCGCCTTTTATCGCCGCGACTTCTACGAAAAGGCCGGCGTCGATCCGGCTTCGATCAAGACCTGGGACGATTTCATCGCCGCCGGCAAGAAAATCCAGGCCGCCAATCCTGGCGTCTCGATGACCAATGCCGATTTCAACGGCGACTCGGAATTGTTCCGCATGATCTCCAACGAACAGGGCTGCGCCTATTTCTCCGAGGACGGACAGTCGATCACGGTCAACCAGCCCAAATGCATCGATGCCATGACCAAGGTCAAGGAGATGAAGGACGCCGGCATCATCTCGTCGGCCGACTGGGGCACCAAGATCACCAACAACACCGCCGGCACCGTCGCCACCCAGATCTATGGCGGCTGGTATGAGGGCACCATTCGCACCGAATCTGCCGGCGAAAACGGCAAATGGGGCGTCTATCTGATGCCGAGCCTCACCGCCGACGGGCCGCGCGCCGCCAATCTCGGCGGGTCCTCGCTGGCCATCACCTCGGCTTCCAAGAACAAGGAGGCTGCCTACGCCTATCTGAAATACACGCTCGGAACCAATGAAGGCCAGATCACGATGCTGAAGGAGTTCGGCCTGGTACCGTCCCTGGTCTCGGCGCTCGACGATCCCTATGTCGCGCAAGTCCTGTCTTACTGGGGCGGCCAGGCGGTATGGAAGGACATTCTCGGCACCTTGCCGAAGGTTGTTCCGAGCCGCGGCACGCAGTTCCAGAGCGACGCCGAAATCATCGTCCGCGCCGTGCAGACCAAGTATCTGGCCGGCGGCTATCCTGACGCCAAGGCGGCGCTCGACGATGCCGCAAGCCAGATCGCGGCGGCGACCGGACTGCCCGTCAAATCTTGATTGCCGCTTCTCCTTCTCCCCTTGTGGGAGAAGGTGGATCGGCGCGATAGCGCCGAGACGGATGACGGGTGCTCCAGCGGAGTGAGACGTTGGCATTCCCTGGAACACCCCCTCATCCGTCGCCTTCGGCGACACCTTCTCCCACAAGGGGAGAAGGGAAGACCCAGGCGACGGCGTGAAACAACAAGCGGTAGAAGGAGGAGCAAGATGCGCAATCGTAACGCCACGGCCTATCGCTTCCTCACGCCCTATCTGCTGATCTTCGCGATCTTCTGGGTGTGGCCGATCATCAGCTCCTTCATGATCTCCTTCCAGGCGACGCGCACCGTGCCGTGGCGGTTCGCGCCGAGCTTCAACTGGGGCCGGTTGATCGGCGATCCGGCCTTCTTCAACGCCCTGAAGAACACGCTGCTCATCCTGGTCATCCAGGTGCCGGTGATGATCTCGCTGGCGCTCGTCATGGCGGTGCTTTTGAACTCGCCGCTCTTGAAGGCGCGTGGCCTCTACCGCTTCGCCTTCTTCGCCCCGGTCGTGGTCGGCGAGGTTGCCTATTCGGCGGTGTTCCGGCTGATGTTCAACCTCGATTTCGGCATCATCAACAAGCTCCTGAACAGCGTCGGCCTGCCCAAGATCGACTGGTTCTCCAACGTCACGCCGGCGATGGCGCTGATCATGATCGCGGTGACCTGGCGCTGGGCCGGTTACAACGCCATCATCCTGCTCGCCGGCATGCAGTCCATTCCCGAAGACGTCTACGAGGCGGCGACGCTCGACCGCGTCAGCAAGCTCAAGCAGTTCTTCTATATCACCCTGCCGCTGCTGAAGCCGGTCATCGTGTTCTGTCTCGTGCTGTCGATCATCGGCACCATGCAGCTGTTCACCGAGCCCTTCCTGATCACCGAGCGCGGCGGGCCGGGCGGCGGCACGGAGACGCTTGGCCTGCTGCTTTACCGCCAGGGCTTTCGGTCGCTCAACTTCGGCTACGCCTCGGCCGTCGCCTACACCATGGCCGGGCTGGCGATCGCCATCACGCTGGCGCAGCTGTGGCTGACGAGGGAACCGAAATGAGTTCGCGCTCCTCCGCCAGGCTGGGACGCAGCATCGCTCTGCATCTGTTCCTGACGCCGCTGGCGCTGATCTGGCTGTTTCCGCTGTGGATGATGGTGGTGTTCTCGACCATGCCCGACAACGGCATCTTCAGCCCCGGCATCGAGCTTTTGCCGCACGGCAATTTCATCGACAATTTCAACAATCTGCAGCGTGACACGAACTTCGTCGGCGCCATCGGCATTTCGGTCTCGGTGGCGGTGACCTACACCATCCTGTCGGTGCTGCTGACGTCGATGGCCGGCTGGGCGCTGGCCCGCTACCAGTTCTTCGGCAAGGGCGCGGTTGTCGCCATCATACTGGGCACCATAACGCTGCCCTATGCGGTCGTGCTGATCCCGCAGTTCATCATGGTGGCGCGCGACTTCAAGCTCGCCAACACCTGGGTGGCGCTGATCGTTCCGCCGCTGTTCAATTCGCTCGGCGTGCTGTTCATGCGGCAGAGTTTTTCGATGATGCCGGACGACCTCTTCGATGCGGCGCGCGTCGAGGGCGTGAAGGAGTGGCGCATCTTCCTCTTTGTCGCGCTGCCTTTGGCGCGGCCGATGCTGGCCGCACTCGCCATCATCCTGTTCCTCGCCTCCTGGAACAATTATCTGTGGCCGCTTTTGATCAACAGCCAGCCCGGTTCGATGACGGCGCCGGTGGCGCTCGGCACGCTGATCGGCCTCACCAAGGTGTCATGGGGCGGCATCATGGCGGGCGCTGTAATGCTGACGGTGCCGATGCTGGTCGTCTTCGTGCTGCTGCAGCGCCATTTCATCGCCGGCATTGCCGCCGGCGCGGTCAAGTAAGGGGCAGCATGGCAACGGTCACGCTCACCAATGTCGTCAAGCGCTTCGGCGTCTTCGAGGTCGTCCATGGCGCCAGCATGGACATCAAGGACGGCGAGTTCGTCGTCTTCGTCGGCCCCTCCGGCTGCGGAAAATCGACGCTGCTCAGGATGATCGCCGGGCTCGAGGACATCAGCGGCGGCGAGATCGCCATCGGCGGCAAGGTGGTCAATGATGTCGAGGCGGCCGACCGCGGCATCGCCATGGTGTTCCAGTCCTACGCGCTGTATCCGCATATGAGCGTCGAACAGAACCTCTCTTTCGGCCTGCGCATGACCGGCAATCCAAAAGCCGACACCGAACGGCGGGTGAAGCGGGCGGCCGAGATCCTGCGCATCAGCGACCTGATGGACAGACGCCCGCAAAAACTCTCAGGCGGTCAGCGCCAGCGCGTCGCCATCGGCCGCGCCATCGTGCGCGAACCGCAGGTGTTCCTGTTCGATGAGCCGCTCTCCAATCTCGACGCCGAATTGCGCGTCCAGATGCGCGTCGAGATCTCCCGGCTCCATAAGGAACTGGGCACGACAATGATCTATGTCACCCACGACCAGACCGAGGCGATGACGCTCGCCGACAGGATCGTCGTGATGCGCGCCGGCCATATCGAGCAGATCGGCCGGCCACTCGATCTCTACGACAACCCCGACAATCAGTTCGTCGCCGGCTTTGTCGGCTCGCCGAAGATGAATTTCATCAAAGGCCGGGTTGTCGGGCACGATGCACCTGGCGTCGTGGTCGAACTGGCGGGCCAGGAGAAGACCCGCATCACGCAACCGCTGACTGGCACTGCGCCCGAAATCGGCGGCCCAAAAATCGGCAGCAAGGTCATTGTCGGTGTGCGGCCTGAACATTTCGGCAATGCCGGAGAAGGCGACGCCGACCTTGTGGTTGCCATCGACGTGATCGAGCACCTGGGCGGCACAAGTTTCCTCTATGCCAGAACGGCCAACGGGGACGACGTGGTGATCCAGCGCGACGCGGCAAAGGTCCCTGACACGTCCGCGATCACCGTTTCCATCCGCAAATCCTACCTGTTCGACGAAAAAGGACTGCGGCTGCGCTGACCGCCAGCCCTTTCCAGCCTTCAAGGAGAATGACAATGACCGCAACCACGCCCATTCGCTGGGGCATTCTCGGCCCGGGCAGCATCGCCCAGTCCTTTGCCGGTGGCGTGGCCGCTTCGGACACCGGCAAGCTGGTCGCCATCGGCGCACGCAATCCCGCCAAGCCGGGGCTTGCCGAGCGTTTTCCCGGTGCCCGTATCCTCGACGGCTACGACGCGCTGCTCGCCGACCCCGACATCGACGCCGTCTACATTTCGATACCGCATCCAGGCCATGCGCAATGGGCGATCAAGGCGGCCGAGGCCGGAAAGCATGTGCTGTGCGAAAAGCCGCTGGCGCTGACCGCCTTCGAGGCCGACGCCATGATGCATGCCGCGCGCAAGGCCGGCACATTCCTCGGCGAAGCCTTCATGTACCGGTTGCACCCGCAGACCAAGAAGCTGGTGGAGCTGATCAGGTCCGGCGTCATAGGCGAGATCAGGATGATCAAGTCGAGCTTCGGTTTCGCCATGCCGGGCTTCATGCCGCAGCACCGGCTCTATGCCAACGATCTCGCCGGCGGCGGTATTCTCGATGTCGGCGGCTATCCCGTCTCGATGGTCCGGCTGATTGCCGGTGCGGCCGTCGGAAAGCCCTTCAGCGAGCCAGACAAGGTGGTCGGCACCGCCCATCTGGGCCAGTCCGGCGTCGACGAATGGGCCTCCGCGCTGCTGCATTTCCCCGGTGGCATTGTCGCTGAAGTCTCCTGCAGCATCTCGCTCAGCCAGGACAATGTCCTGCGCATCCTGGGCACTAAGGGCCGCATCGAAGTGCCGGACTTCTGGTTCGCCGGCGGCAACCGCGATGTCGGTCTCGGCCGGATAGACGTCATCGCCTCCGATGGTACGCGCCAGACCATCAGCGTCGACGAGAAGCGCCATGTCTATTCCTTCGAGGTCGACGCAGCCGGCGAGGCGATCCTCGCCGGCGGCCAAGAATTCGCCTGGCCGGGCATGGCGTGGGCGGAAAGCCTCGGCACCTTGCGTGTGCTGGACAAATGGCGGGCGGCAGCCGGCCTCGAATACGGGATCGAGAAGGCCGAGCAACGCACCAACACCATCTCCGGCCGGCCGCTGCTGTCCGGCGGCACGGCGGTCGCCAAGCGCACCATTCCTGGCCTGTCGAAGCCGGCATCGGTGGTGGCGCTCGGCTTCGAGGATTTCCGTACGTTTTCCTCAGGTTCGATCCTGCTCGATGCCTTTTTCGAGGCCGGCGGCAATCTCTTCGATACCGGCTATGTCTATGGCGGCGGCTATACCGAGAAGCTGCTTGGCGAATGGTTGAAAAACCGTGGCGTGCGCGCGCAATCGGTGGTCATCGCCAAGGGCGCCCACTCGCCGCTGTGCTATCCTGATGTGATCGGCAAGCAGCTCGACCAGACGCTCGAACGCCTGCAGACCGATCATGTCGATGTCTACTTCATGCACCGCGACAATCCGGATGTGCCGGTCGGCGAATTCGTCGATGCAATGGATCGCGAGGTCAAGGCCGGCCGCATCCGCGGCCCGTTCGGCGGTTCGAACTGGACGATGGAACGCATGGATGAGGCAATTGCCTACGCCGAACGCACCGGCAAGCAAAAGCCCGGTGCGCTGTCCAACAATTTCTCGCTGGCCGAAATGCTGGAGCCGATCTGGGCTGGCTGCGTCACGTCCTCCACGGATGCGTGGAAGGCCTGGCTGACATCCAGGAAGATGCCGAATTTCGCCTGGTCGAGCCAGGGGCGCGGCTTCTTCACCGATCGGGCGGGTCGCGACAAGCAAGACAATGAGGAGCTGGTGCGGGTCTGGTACTCCGAGCGGAATTTCGGCCGCCGCGACCGGGCGATCGAACTTGCCGCGAGACTGGGCAAGAGCCCAATCCATATTGCGCTGGCCTATGTGCTCGCTCAGCCCTTCCCCTCCATCCCGCTGATCGGGCCACGCACGTTGGATGAACTGGACGACAGCCTGCGCGCTCTCGACATCACGCTTTCGCAAGCCGATCTCGAATGGCTGGACGGCGGCAGCCTGCGCGCTGCCTAGTTGGCTGCCTGTTTAACCGTGGCGGCGTCAGGTCTCGTCATCGAACGCCCTGACGCCGCGCCTGGCCGGAGTCCGCAAATTCGCGTACATGCCTGTGGTGCGGAACTGGCTCGGTGTGATGCCGTAGCAGCGGCGGAAGACCTTTGAAAAATAGTTCGCTTCCTCGAAGCCGCACAGGATGGCGACTTCCTTCACCGGCAAAAAATCCGCTTTGGTCAGCAGCTTCGCCGCGCGTTGCAGGCGCTGCTGCAGCACGAACTCGGCCGGAGGCAGGCCTTCGCTCTCGGCGAAACAGCGTGAGAAATGGGCTCGGCTGAGGCCGCTGATCTGGACCAGGTCCGCCACCGGCAGCGGCTTGTCGAGATTGGCGTTGATGTGATCGATGACCGGCTGCATGGCGCTTAGTTTTTCGGCGAAGGCATGGGAACCGAAGACATCGTCATAGAGCGCCATCGCAGCCTCGTAGGCTATCGCGGAAGCAGCACCCGGCGAAGCGGCGCCTTTGATCAGGCGCAAGCTGCAATCGGCAAGATGATCGATTGTCGCCGGCTGCAGCCGAAATACAGGACCCGAGACGCTGAGGATCGACTTGTGGATGCGCAGCGCTTCCTCGCCGTTCATCGAAATCCAGAAATATTCCCAGCGCTCATCTCCAGCCAGCCAGTAGCGGTGGTTGTGCGGCACCAGCACCAGCAATGTGTCGTTCTTCTGCAAGCGGTAGTTGCGGTTTTCGTAGCGCAGCCGGCCAGTCCCGCTGATCGTGTGCTGGAGCACGGTGAACGGTGTCTGACCGCGCTTGCGGCCGTCCCAGTCGTAGATTTCGTCCTCGCGCACTTCGTAGCCCGTGCTCGTCGGCATGGCGTGCAGGCGCTGGCGGCCGCGCGGCAGCGAGATCGTGCGCATGGACTGTCCGTGTTCTATCAAATCATGCAGCACAAAATTACCCCTGAAAGCATAATCCTTCTCTGGTCGCGCTCGCGAATAAGCGCATAATCCCCATCGAAAAGCGAGAGAGATCCGCAGTCAAGGAGCGGACAGGGAGGTTGGCGAGCCGGATTCCGGCTTGTCCTGCATACATGTCGCGGCATGTGGCTACAGCCTCCATTGTCATTCCTTGCCTGCAATTCGAAATGGAATGAGGTGCGGCTGATGAGTTTCAAAATCGCTATCATCGGTGCCGGCAGCGTCGGCTTCACCAAGAAATTGTTCACCGACATCTTGTGCGTGCCCGAATTCAAGGACATCGAATTCGCGCTGACCGATGTCAGCGAGCACAATCTTCAGATGATCAAGGCGATCCTCGACAGGATCGTCGAGGCGAACAGGTTGCCGACCAGGGTGACGGCGACCACAGACCGCCGCAAGGCGCTCGAAGGCGCTCGCTACGTCATCAGCTGCGTGCGGGTCGGCGGCCTCGAAGCCTACGCCGACGATATCCGCATTCCCTTGAAATACGGCATCGACCAGTGCGTCGGCGATACGATCTGCGCTGGCGGCATTCTCTATGGCCAGCGCAACATTCCGGTGATCCTGGATTTCTGCAAGGACATACGCGAGGTCGCCGAGACGAACGTCAAATTCCTGAACTACGCCAACCCGATGGCGATGAACACCTGGGCGGCGATCGAATACGGCAAGGTCGACACTGTCGGGCTCTGTCACGGCGTCCAGCACGGCGCCGAGCAGATCGCCGAGGTGCTTGGCGCGAAGTCCACGCAGGAGCTCGACTATGTCTGTTCCGGCATCAACCACCAGACCTGGTTCATCGACCTGCGCCTCAACGGCCGCCCCATTGGCAAGGATGAACTGGTGGCCGCTTTCGAGGCGCATCCGGTCTATTCCAGGCAGGAGAAGCTGCGCATCGACGTCCTGAAGCGCTTCGGTGTCTATTCGACCGAAAGCAACGGCCATCTTTCCGAATATCTGCCCTGGTACCGCAAACGTCCCGACGAGATCACGCGCTGGATCGATATGTCCGACTGGATTCACGGCGAGACCGGCGGCTATCTCCGCTACTCCACCGAAACCCGCAACTGGTTCGAGACGGAATATCCGCAGTTCCTCGAAGCGGCGTCCAAGCCGATCGACCGCGAGAAACGCTCCAACGAGCATGCCAGCCACATATTGGAGGCGCTGGAGACCAACCGCGTCTATCGCGGCCACTTCAACGTCAAGAACAATGGCGTGATCACCAACCTGCCGCAGGATGCCATCATCGAGTCGCCGGGCTTCGTCGACCGTTTCGGCATCAACATGGCCGCCGGCATCACGTTGCCGGAGGCTTGCGCCGCCACCTGCATCGCTTCGATCAACGTCCAGCGCATGTCGGTGCATGCCGCGATATCAGGCGACATCGATCTTCTGAAGCTCGCCGTGCTGCATGACCCGTTGGTCGGCGCGGTTTCGACGCCGGAGGAGGTCTGGCAGATGGTCGACGAAATGGTCGTCGCCCAGGCAGCCTGGCTGCCGCAATACGCCCATGCGGTTCCGGCCGCCAGGGAGCGGCTGTCGACATCCAAGGTGAAGACCCGCGAGTGGGCGGGCGCCGCACGGCGCAGCGTTCGCTCGATCGAGGAATTGCGCGCCGAAAAAGCCGCGCTGAAGCAAGCCGGCTGAAACGGGCCGGCTGAAACGGGCCGGCTGGAAATTCATGCGGTGATGGTGGATCCATGGGAGGCGGATCCACTGCCACGAAGCCGTTTGAATTCGAGGAGAGGCGGAGCGGGTGCAAACGCTCCGGACAAACAAGAGGGAGAGAGACAGTGAGGAATTTACGCAATATCGGCCTTGCTGCCGGACTGGCGCTGAGCGTCTCGGTCTCGGCACTCAGTGCTTACGCTTCCGAGCCGACGGTTCCGCCGGCGCCGACACCGTTTCCCGCCGAAGGCAAGATCAATTATGTCGCGCGCGACTCCATTCTGGAGTTCAAGGCGCTTCCCGAATATCACGAGCCGGACTGGGTCACCGAGAAATACGTCAAGACCGGCAAGCTTCCGCCGGTGAAAGACAGGCTGCCGAAGGAGCCGCTGGTCTTCAAGACGGGCAATATGCAAGACGGCATCGGCGTCTATGGCGATACGATGCGCCACGTCATCGGCGGGCGGCCGGAAGGCTGGAACTACGGCGCCGGTCAGACGCAAGGCTGGGGCGGCATCGACATCGGCCTCTCCGAATGCCTGACGCGCACCGCCCCGCTGTTCCAGGTCGAGGCCAAGGACACCGAGCCGCTGCCGAACCTGGCCAGGAGCTGGGATTGGTCGAGCGATGGCCACAAGCTGACCATGCACCTCATCGAAGGCGCGAAGTGGTCGGACGGCGTGCCGTTCAACGCCGACGACGTTATGTTCTACTGGGACGACGAGGTCGTCGATCCCAACGTCTCGCCGCTGAACGGCGCCACGCCGGAAACCTTCGGCGTCGGCACGACGTTGAAGAAGATCGACGACTACACCGTCGAATGGACCTTCAAGGACGCCTTCCCGAAGCAGTACCTGTATGCCATGGCCTACGGCACCTTCTGTCCTGGTCCCGCGCACATCCTGAAGCCGCAGCATCCGAAATATTCGAAGAACACCTACGATCAGTTCAAGAATGCCTTCCCGCCGGAATTCATGAACATGCCGGTGATGGGCGGCTGGGTCCCGGTCGAATACCGGCCGGACGATATCATCGTCATGCGCCGAAATCCCTATTATTGGAAGGTCGACGAAAAGGGCAATCAACTGCCCTATCTCAACGAACTGCACTACAAGCTGTCGACCTGGGCCGATCGCGACGTCCAGGCGGTGGCCGGCGCGGCTGATTTTTCCAATCTGGAGCAGCCGGAAAACTTCGTCGCCTCGCTGAAGCGTGCGGCGGAGGCGAACGCGCCTGCCCGTCTTGCTTTCGGCCCGCGGCTCATCGGCTACAATCTGCGCTTTAATTTTTCCGCCAATGGCTGGGGCAATCCGGACGAACGCGGCCAGGCGATCCGCGAGCTGAACCGCAACGAGGATTTCCGCAAGGCCGTCACCATGGCGCTCGACCGCAAGGCGCTCGGCGACTCGCTGGTCAAGGGGCCGTTCACCGCCATCTATCCCGGCGGCTTGTCGTCAGGAACCAGCTTCTACGACCGCAATTCGACGGTCTACTACCCCTTCGACCTCGATGGCGCCAAGGCGGAACTCGCCAAGGCCGGCCTCAAGGACACGGACGGCGACGGCTTCGTGAATTTCCCTTCCGGCACCGCCGGCGGCAAGAATGTCGAGATCGTGATGCTGGTCAACAACGACTACACGACCGACAAGAGCCTTGCCGAAGGCGTCGTCGCCCAGATGGAAAAGCTCGGGCTGCGGGTCGTGCTCAACGGCCTCAACGGCACCCAGCGGGACGCTTCGCAATACTCCGGCCGCTTCGATTGGCTGGTCCGGCGCAACGAACAGGAACTGACCTCGGTGGTGCAGAACACCGTGCAGCTTGCCCCTGTCGGCCCGCGCACCAGCTGGGACCATCGTGCGCCGGAAAATGGCGAGGTCGACGTGATGCCGTTCGAAAAGGACCTCGTCGACATCGTCAACAAGTTCGTCTCCACGCAGGACAATGACCAGCGCGCCAGCTTGATGAAACAATTCCAGAAGATCTCGACGGAGCACGTCTACAATGTCGGCCTGACGGAATATCCCGGCGCGCTGATCGTCAACAAGCGCTTCTCGAACATTCCGCAGGGCACGCCGATCTTCATGTTCAACTGGGCCGAGGATTCGATCATCCGCGAACGGGTGTTTGTCGCCGCAGACAAGCAGGCGAAATATGAATTGTTCCCCGATGAGCTGCCCGGCAAACCCGGAGAGAAGGGGCTGATGAATTAGGTTTACCTCCCTGACTGAGAGACCTCCGGCCGCGCCGCTGGCGCGGCCGGACAAACCAACCTCCGGACGCAACCAAGGGCGCGATCGGCGAGACAAGGAACGAACCGTCCATGCTGCGATTCCTGCTCACGCGCATAGCGTCGGCAATCCCGGTCCTCGCCATTTTGAGCCTGGCCACCTTTGCCATCATCCAGGCGCCGCCGGGCGACTATGCCGACTACATCCGTTCGCAGGCGATCAACCAGGGTGGAGCTTCCTTTGCCGAGGCCGACGCGCAGGCAAAGGCCTATCGCATCGAGCATGGCCTCGATAAGCCGCTGCCCGTGCAGTATCTCAACTGGATCGTCGGCATCGTCACTCGAGGCGATTTCGGCTACAGCCTGTACTACAACAAACCGGTCGCCGATGTGGTCGGAGAGCGCCTGCCGCGCACGCTCCTTCTGGCGCTGGTCTGCCATCTGCTGGCCTCGGTGCTGGGCATCACATTCGGCATATGGGCGGCGACAAGGCAATACACCTGGATCGACTCGACACTGTCGGCCATCTCCTTCCTCGGTATGACGGTGCCGCGCTTCCTGATGGCGCTGATCATCGTCTATCTCCTGGTCTTCCAGTTCAACGTGTCTGAGATCGGCTCATTCTTCTCGCCGCAATATGGTGGTGCGCCGTGGTCGTGGGCCAAATTCGTCGACCTCGTCAAACATGTCTGGCCGGTGGTGGCGATCGCCACTTTCGGCGGCCTCGCCTACAATATGCGCGTCATGCGCGGCAATCTGCTCGATACGCTGAACGCGCAATATGTCGAGACGGCAAGGGCCAAGGGGCTGACGGGTGCTGCCGTCGTCATGCGCCACGCCGTGCCCAACGCGCTGCATCCGCTCATCATGTATCAGGGCGTGGTGCTGCCCTATATGCTGACCGGCGAGATCGAGACGGCGATCATCTTCGCACTGCCGACCGTCGGCCCGGCGATCGTCGGCTCCATGGCTGTCGGCGACGTCTATGTCACTGCCACCTTCATGATGGTCCTGTCGGCGACACTCATCGTCGGCAACATCATCGCCGACATGCTGCTCGTGCTGCTCGATCCGCGCGTGCGCCAGTTCGGGGAGCGTTGAGATGCTGGCGCGCGATCCATCCCCTCCACCGCTGCCTGCCGAAGGGCCCATCGTCGCCAAACCGGCGCATGGCAACGAAAGCTACATGGCGCTTGTCTGGCGCCGGCTGAAGCGCTCCTGGACCGGCATGGCCGGGCTCTGGCTCGTCGTGCTGCTGCTGGTGATGGCCGTATTAGCCGAATTCATCGCGCCAATGGACCCGAAGGTCACGGATGTCGGCTTCGCTCCGCCGCAGGTGCCAAGCTTCCATGACAGAGACGGCGGTTTCACCGCACGGCCGAGGGTCTATGCGCTGGCCGATTCGGCGGACCTCGATCCGGTCACTTTCCAGCCCGTCGTCGGCCCCGACTATGATCATCCTAGGCTGCTCGGTTTCTTCGTGCATGGCGCGCCCTACAAGCTGTTTGGGCTGCTGCCGGCGGACCGGCATCTGTTCGGCTCGCTGGACGGCCAGCCGGTGCATTTCCTGGGCACCGACAAGTTCGGCCGTGACGTGCTGTCGCGCGCCATCCACGGCTCGCGCGTCTCGCTGATGATCGCCCTGACGGTCGTCTTCATCATCACCGTCATTGGCACCATCGTCGGCATGGTTTCCGGCTATTTCGGCGGCAGGTTCGATGTCTGGATGCAGCGCTTCGTCGAACTGGTGCTCGCCTTCCCGCAGCTGCCGCTCTATCTGGCGCTGACGACACTGATCCCGGTCACCGCTCCCACCAACGTCTTCCTCGCTTTCGTCATCATCGTCATGTCGGCCTTGGGCTGGGCGCAGATGTCGCGCGAAGTGCGCGGCAAGACGCTGGCGCTGGCGCGGATCGAGTATGTGCGCGCCGCCATGGCGGTCGGCGCCACCGACCGGCGCATCATCATGCAGCACATCTTCCCCAATGTGATGAGCCATGTGATCGTCGCCGTGACGCTGGCGATCCCGACCGTGGTGCTGCTCGAATCCTTCCTCGGTTTCCTCGGCTTCGCCGTCAAGCCGCCGCTGATCTCGTGGGGCCTGATGCTGCAGGACACCGCGACCTATTCCGTCATCGGCACCTATCCCTGGATCCTGTCGCCGGTCGGTTTCGTGCTCGTCACCGTCTTTGCCTTCAACGCGCTTGGCGACGGCCTGCGCGACGCCGTCGACCCTTATTGAGGTGCTGAGATGACCGTCGCGCTCGCCGAATCCTTCGCACCGATCGTCCGTCACGACCATGACGGACGCCAGGACCAGCCGATCATCGATGCCCGCAACGTCGCCGTGGCCTTCAAGGTGGAGCATGGCGTCGTCGAAGCGGTCAAGGACATCTCGTTCCAGCTCTATCGCGGCGAGACGATCGCCATCGTCGGCGAATCCGGTTCGGGCAAGTCGGTGACGGCGCGCACCGTCATGGGCCTGCTGTCGCGGCGCGCCACGGTGTCGCCCGGCTCGAGCGTCTGTTATGACGGGCAAAACATCCTGAAATTTCCCGAGAGCGCCCGGCGCAAGCTGCGCGGCAACCGCATCTCGATGATCTTCCAGGAGCCGATGAGTTCGCTCAACCCGATCTATACGGTCGGCAGCCAGATCGTCGAGGCGATTCGGGTGCATCGTAAGGTCAGCCGCAAACAGGCTTGGGCGCGAGCGCTCGAACTTCTGCAGCACGTGCAGATTCCCGATCCTGCCGCGCGGCTCAGACAATACCCGCATCAGCTCTCGGGCGGGCAACGCCAGCGGGTGATGATCGCCATGGCGCTGGCCAACAATCCCGACGTGCTGATCGCCGATGAGCCGACCACGGCGCTCGATGTCACCGTCCAGGCGCAGATCCTGAACCTGATCCGCAGCCTGCAGAAAGAGCTGCGCATGGCGGTGATCCTGATCACCCACGACCTCACCGTGGTGCGCCAGTTCTCCGACTACGTCTATGTCATGCAGCATGGCGAAATGTGCGAGCACAACGTCACCGAACGGCTCTTCGCCGACCCGCGGCATCCCTATACGAGGCGGCTGCTGGCTTCAGAGCCGCATGGGCAGCCGAAGCCGCTGCCGGAGGGCTGTGGCACCATTCTCGAGGCCAGCGGCGTGCGCGTCTCATTCATGCTGCGCCACGGCACCTTTCTGAAACCCGACTGGCGCGAATTGGTCGCCGTCGACGATCTCAGCCTGAAACTCTGTCGTCATGAGACGCTGGGGCTGGTCGGCGAGTCCGGCTCCGGCAAGACCACCTTCGGCCAGGCCCTGCTCCGGTTGATCGACGCCAAGCGCGGCGAGATCCGTTTCGACGGCAAGCCGATCCACGGCCTGTCGCGGGCCGAGATGCGGCCGTTGCGCTCGCGCATGCAGATCGTCTTCCAGGATCCGTTCTCCTCGCTCAACCCGCGCATGACGATCGGCCAGATCATCGAGGAAGGGCTGATCGTCAACAGCATAGGGGCGACGCGGCGCGAGCGGGTCGAACGGGTGCGCGACGCGCTGGTCAGCGCCGGCATGCCGGGCGATATACTGTCGCGGTTTCCGCACGAATTCTCTGGTGGCCAGCGGCAGCGCATTGCGATCGCCCGCGCCATAGCGCTTGAACCAGAATTCATCCTGCTCGACGAGCCGACATCGGCGCTGGACCTCTCCGTCCAGGCGCAGATCATCGACCTCCTGCGCAAGCTGCAGGACGAGCGCGGCCTCAGCTACCTCTTCATCTCGCACGACCTCAAGGTGGTGCGTGCGCTGTGCCATCGCGTGATCGTCATGCAGAACGGCAAGATCGTCGAGCAGGGCCCCGTCGACGACATCCTGTCCAATCCCAAGACCGCTTACACCGAACGGCTCGTCAGGGCCGCTTTCGATGTGGCCTGAACATATGCCGGAGGTTAGCATGGCAAGAAATCCCAAGATCACGTTCATCGGCGCCGGCTCGACGGTGTTCATGAAGAACATTGTCGGCGACGTGCTGCAGCGCCCGTCGCTGTCCGGCGCGACGATCGCGCTGATGGACATCAATCCGCAGCGGCTGGAAGAGAGCGCCATTGTCGTCAACAAGCTGATCGCGACGCTTGGCGTCAAGGCGAAGACCGAGACCCATTCGGATCAGCGCAAGGCGCTGGCCGGCGCGGATTTCGTCGTCGTCGCCTTCCAGATCGGGGGCTACGAGCCCTGCACAGTCACTGACTTCGAGGTGCCGAAGAAATACGGCCTGCGCCAGACGATCGCCGACACGCTCGGCGTCGGCGGCATCATGCGGGGCTTAAGGACCGTGCCGCATCTGTGGAAGGTGTGCGAAGACATGCTCGCCGTCTGCCCCGATGCGATCATGCTGCAATATGTCAACCCGATGGCGATCAACACCTGGGCGATAGCAGAGAAATACCCTGAGATCAGGCAGGTCGGCCTCTGCCATTCGGTGCAGGGCACGGCAATGGAACTGGCTGAAGACCTCGACCTTCCCTACGAAGAGATCCGCTATCGCTCGGCCGGCATCAACCACATGGCGTTCTATCTGAAGTTCGAGCATCGCCAGCCGGACGGTTCCTACCGCGACCTCTACCCAGATCTCGTGCGCGCCTATCGCGAAGGCCGCGCGCCCAAGCCCGGCTGGAACCCGCGCTGTCCCAACAAGGTGCGCTACGAGATGCTGACCAGGCTCGGCTATTTCGTCACCGAGAGCTCGGAGCACTTTGCCGAATACACGCCCTATTTCATCAAGGAGGGCCGCCCCGACCTGATCGAGAAATACGGCATCCCGCTGGATGAATATCCCAAGCGCTGCATCGAGCAGATCGAGCGCTGGAAGGGACAGGCTGAAGCCTATCGCTCGGCCGATCGCATCGAGGTAGAGCAGTCCCGGGAATATGCCTCCTCGATCATGAATTCAGTCTGGACCGGCGAGCCGTCGGTGATCTACGGCAATGTCCGCAACAATGGCTGCATCACCTCGCTGCCCCGCGATTGCGCCGCCGAAGTGCCGTGCCTGGTCGATGCCTCCGGCATCCAGCCGACCTATATAGGCGAGCTGCCGCCGCAATTGACCGCGCTGATCCGCACCAACATCAACGTGCAGGAACTGACGGTGCGGGCTCTGATGACCGAGAACCGCGAGCACATCTACCACGCGGCGATGATGGATCCGCACACCGCGGCCGAACTCGATCTCGACCAGATCTGGTCACTGGTCGATGATCTCTTGGCCGCTCACGGCGACTGGCTGCCGGGCTGGGCGCGGGTGGCGCGCAAGACCGAGGCCGCCTGACGACCTCATTTCGGAGCGTCGGGATCCGTCTCTTCCTCGTCATCGCGGGCCTTGATGACATAGGCGCCCTTCAGCCAGCGGTTGAGGTCGATGTCCTTGCAGCGCGTCGAGCAGAACGGAAAGCTGTCGCGCGCCGAGGGCTTGCCGCATTCGGGACAGGGGCGCTTTGGGCGCAAGGGCGTGACTTTGGGATCGGAATTCACAGCCGGGTTCCCGCCAGCCAGCCGCCATGCACCTTGAAGCCTTCGCCGCTCAGCAGCGCGATGGTCTCATAGAGCGGCAGCCCGACGATGTTGGTGTAGGAGCCGACCAGCTTGACGACGAAGGCGCCGGCGAGGCCCTGGACGGCGTAGCCGCCCGCCTTGCCGCGCCATTCGCCCGAGGCGATATAGGCGTCGATCTCTTCGCGCGGCAGCCGCTTGAAACGCACCCGCGTCTCGACCAGGCGCTGGCGCAGCTTGCCACCCGGGGTGATAAGGCAGATGCCGGAATAGACCCGATGCGAACGGCCCGACAACAGCCCGAGACAGTTGGCAGCGTCGTCGAGGGTTTCTGCCTTGGGCAGGATGCGCCGCCCGACGGCAACCACCGTGTCGGCGGCCAGCACGAAACCCGGCGCATAGTCGGCTTCGGTCTTCAGTGAGGCGAACGCCTTCTCGGCCTTTTCCTTCGACAGCCGCTTGGCCAGCGAGCGTGGATGCTCGGCACGCAGCGGCGTTTCGTCGATATCGGCCGGCAGCACGCGGTCCGGCTCGATCCCGGCCTGCTGCAAGAGCTCGATTCGGCGCGGCGAACCCGAGGCAAGCACCAGCTTCTGCAAAATGCTCATCGCGGACCAGTCGGGCTTTGCTTACTTGAAACGATAGGTGATGCGGCCCTTGGTCAGGTCGTATGGCGTCATCTCGACCAGAACCTTGTCGCCGGTCAGCACGCGGATGCGGTTCTTGCGCATGCGGCCGGCCGTATGGGCGATGATTTCGTGTTCGTTTTCGAGCTTTACCCGGAACATCGCGTTCGGCAACAATTCCGTCACGACACCCGGAAACTCGAGGACTTCTTCCTTCGGCATTCGATACCTTTGCTTGGATGGTAGTTCCAGCACCCTGGCCGGAATTTCGGCGGAACCTATATGATAATCGTCCGCTTGTGAACACGCTTAATCCGTCGCGTTTTTTGCCTCTGGAAGCAAGAAACGTCGGCCTATGCGCACCTTCAGCCGCTCGCGGACGTCCCGGTACGCTGCCATGATCTGTTCGCGCGTGCCACCGGCGTCGGTCGGGTCCGGCGTCGGCCAATATTCGACCTCGACGGCGAGCGAGCGGGTGAGTTCGAGTGCGGCGTGGTGCGCTTCGGGTGCCAGCGTGACGATCAGGTCGAAATAGTCGTCCTCGAGATCGTCCATCGTCCTTGGGTGGCGCTCGCCCAGCGTGAGATCTTCTTCGGCCAGCACCGCATCGACGAACGGATCGCGCTCGCCGGCGCGAACGCCGGCCGAAGCGACAAAGACGGTGGCGGGCAGCATCCGGCGCGCCAGCTGCTCCGCCATTGGCGAGCGCACGGCATTCATGCCGCACAGGAACAGGATCGAACGGGGCAGGGCGCCGGGCGACAGGGCTAGCCCCGCCAGTGCAGCACGCAGACCAGCGTGAACAGCCGGCGCGCCGTGTCGAAGTCGATGTCGATCTTGCCGGACAGCCGGTCCATCAACGTCTGCGAACCTTCATTGTGCAGGCCGCGGCGGCCCATGTCGATCGCCTCGATATGGCTCGGCGTCGAGGAACGGATGGCGTCGTAGTAGCTTTCGCAGATCATGTAGTAATCCTTGACGATGCGCCGGAGCGGCGTCAGCGACAGGATATGGGTGACGACGGCGGTGCCATCCTCGCGCGCAACGGCAAACACCAGGCGCTGCTCGGCCAGCGACAGTTTCAGCCGGTAAGGGCCGTCGCCGCTGTCATTGACGGGCTGGAAACTGTTCTCCTCGATCAGGTCGAAGATCGCCACCGCGCGTTCATGCTCGACATCCGGCGTTGACCGGCCGATCGATTCATCGAGTTCGACATCGATCAGCCTGGCGCGGGTTTGATCGGGGCCAGACATCGCCGCCTACATGTTCAACCGTATGGCGACGGAGCGTCCATGCGCGTCAAGACCCTCCGCCTTTGCCAGCGCAATCGCCGCCGGCGCCAAGATACGCAACTGCTCCGGTCCAAGCTTGAGGATCGACGTGCGCTTGACGAAATCGAGCACGGACAGGCCGGACGAGAAACGCGCCGAGCGCGCCGTCGGCAGCACATGGTTGGAGCCGCCGACATAGTCGCCGATGGCTTCCGGCGTGTGGCGGCCGAGAAAGACCGCACCGGCATTGCGCATCCGCGACAGGAAGCCCTCGGCGTCGTCGATGGCCAGTTCGACATGTTCGGCGGCGATGCGATCGACCAGCGGCAGCGCGGCGTCGATGGTCGACACCTGGATCACGGCACCAAAATCGCGCCAGCTCGCCGCTGCCGTTTCAGCGCGTGGCAGGCTCTGCAACTGGCGCTCGACCGCCTGTTCGACCGCGATGCCGAAAGCCGGATCGTCGGTGACCAGGATCGACTGCGCCGAAGCGTCGTGTTCTGCCTGGGCCAGCAGGTCGGCAGCGATCCAGTTCGGATCGTTGCTGCCGTCGGCCACGACAAGCACTTCCGACGGCCCGGCGATCATGTCGATGCCGACGGTGCCGAAAACCTGGCGCTTGGCTGCCGCGACAAAGGCATTGCCCGGGCCGACGATCTTGGCGACCGGCCGGATTGTCTCGGTGCCATAGGCGAGGGCGGCGATCGCCTGCGCGCCGCCGACGCGGTAGATTTCGGACACGCCTGATATGTCCGCTGCCACCAGCACCAGCGGATTGATGATGCCGCCCGGCGCCGGCACGACCATGACGATGCGCTCGACGCCGGCCACTCTGGCCGGCACGGCGTTCATCAGCACCGAGCTCGGATAGCTCGCCGTACCGCCCGGCACATAGAGCCCGACGGCCTCGATCGCCGTCCAACGCCAGCCGAGCTCGACGCCGGCGGCATCCGTATAGCGATCGTCCTTCGGCCGCTGCCGTTCATGATGCGAGCGGATGCGGTCGCGCGCGAACTCCAGCGCCTCGATCGTCTTTGGGTCGGCCGTTTCGTAGGCGGTTGCGATGTCTTCCTTAGACACGGCAATGCCGAGGCCGGTCAAATCGGCGCGATCGAATTTCCGCGTATAGTCGATCAGTGCCGCGTCGCCCTCCGCGCGCACGCGCGCGATGATGTCGCGCACCGCGGCATCGACATCGGCGGAGACCTCCCGCTTGGTCGTGAGGAAGGCGGCGAAACGTTGCTCGAAATCGGTATCGGACTGACGAAGCGTGATGGCCATCGGACGCTCAGGCCTTGTGGATGGGGCGCGAGGTGGCTTCCCACGCCCCGCCGATGTCGGCAAGACGGGCCTCGATGCACTCGACGTCGAGCATGATCGCACCGCCGCCCGAGAAGATCAGCTCGACGATGCCGGCCGGCTTGCTGATCTCGATGAAGCTGATCGCCAGCAGCGACAGGACTTCGGCAGGCTTGTCGCGGTCAATACCGCTGGTCTTGGCCCCGAGCACGCGGTCGAAATGCAGCACGGCCTGCCGTCGCTCATTATGCTGGCGAAACAGGCCGGATTTTGCCTCCCAGACGAAACGGTTCATGGTCAGCAGGAAACGCTTGGCCGCGGGGAGGAATTCGAGGTCGCTGACTTTCAGCACGGCATCCTGGACATGAGCCGAAACGATGCTCAGATCCTGGTCGTCGAGCGCGATAAGCTTAAGGGCGGTCATACGGATTTCGCACCTGAAGGTTGATTGTTCAGCCTTCTGTTAGGCGGTCTTGGCGATCGGTGCAACCGCACCAGCAGCTGCAGCTCTGCGCTGCCCCTCATCGCCCTGCCGGGCACTTCTCCCCGGATAGTGACGGGGAGAAGGACGCTGCCGCGAAGGATTTCGCCAATCTCCTGCGTTGCTAGAGAGGAGCCGAGGTCGCGGGCTACGCCGAAATCCGTTCGATCACCGCACCGCAGTTGGACAGCTTTTCTTCCAGCCGCTCGAAGCCGCGATCGAGGTGGTAGACGCGGTTGACCGTGGTCTCGCCTTCCGCCGCCAGGCCGGCGATGACCAGCGAGACAGAGGCGCGAAGATCGGTCGCCATGACCGGCGCGCCCTTCAGCTTCGGCACGCCGTCGACGATCGCCGTCTGGCCCGAAAGCGTGATGTGAGCGCCGAGCCGCGCCAGTTCCTGCACATGCATGAAGCGGTTCTCGAAGATCGTCTCGGTGATGCGCGACTTACCCTTGGCCATGGTCATCAGGCCCATGAACTGCGCCTGCAAATCGGTCGGGAAGGCCGGGAAGGGTGCTGTCGTCACGTCGACCGGCGAAATGCCGGCGCCGTTGCGCCTCACCCGGATGCCGGAATTGGTCGGCGTGATCTCCGCACCCGTCTGGGCGATCACGTCCAGTGCGGTCTGCAGCAGGTCCGCACGCGCGCCTTCGAGCACGACGTCGCCGCCGGTCATGGCGACGGCCATCGCATAGGTGCCGGTCTCGATGCGGTCGGGAATGACGCGCACGCGCGCACCGGAGAGCGATTCGACGCCGTCGATGGCAATGGTTGGCGTGCCGGCGCCGGAAATCTTCGCGCCCATGGCGTTGAGGCACTCGGCCAGATTGACGATCTCGGGCTCGCAGGCGGCATTTTCCAGCACCGTCTCGCCCTTGGCGAGTGCCGCGGCCATCATCAGCACATGGGTGGCGCCGACCGAGACCTTCGGGAAGATATAGCGGTTGCCGACAAGGCGGCCATTCCGGGTCTTGGCGATGACATAGCCGGTGTCGACGTCGATATCAGCGCCCAGCGCCTGGAGGCCCTCGAGGAACAGATCGACCGGCCGCGTGCCGATGGCGCAACCGCCCGGCAGCGACACTTTTGCTTCGCCCATGCGGGCCAGCAGCGGGCCGATCACCCAGAACGAGGCGCGCATCTTCGACACCAGCTCGTAGGGCGCTGTGGTGTCGACGATGTTGCGGGCGGAGAAGTTGATGGTGCGCGAATAGCCCTCATTCTGCTTCTCGCGGCGGCCATTGACCGAATAATCGACGCCGTGATTGCCCAGGATGCGGATCAGCTGCTCAACATCGGCCAGATGCGGCACGTTTTCCAGCGTCAGTGTGTCGTCGGTCAAAAGCGAGGCGATCATCAAAGGCAGCGCCGCGTTTTTCGCGCCCGAGATCGGAATGCTTCCGGAGAGCTTGTTGCCCCCGACAATTCTGATGCGATCCATGGAAGAACGTCCCTCTCGGCCAAAAAAGGGCCGGTTCAATCGTTTGAGTAGCGGCCCGTCTAGACCATTGGCCAATCTGGTTCAAGAAATAGGATTTCGCCCACCCCAGGCCAAGAGTGACCTATTTGAGTTAATCTTTTTGTATTTTCTTCGATGCAGCGAGCCCGTCCGGGCGCAGGTCGGCCTCGCCGGTCCGCCGCGAGCGCGACTGCGCCTTGCGCTTCTGCAGATTGGCGCGCAATTGCTCGGCGAGCCGATCCTTGCGGATTGTTGCGCTGCTTTTCGGTGGACCATCCTTTTTCACTGGAATTGTCTTGTCGTCCATCGCCCCATCCCGCCGGCGACCCACCAGCTTGCTGTTCAGGGATAGCCAACATTGTGGCACTGCCATGTCATTAAAAGCCATCCGGCAAAGCCTTTCACAGAAGCGTTGCACTTGGCCTTGCGCTTGCCGGTTCGATATGGCAGAAGCCCCGCCATCAGCGGCTGCGGTAGCTCAGTGGTAGAGCACTCCCTTGGTAAGGGAGAGGTCGAGAGTTCAATCCTCTCTCGCAGCACCAGTTTCCAACATCCCTGTTGCCGCACGATCGTCCTCTGCATTTGCGAGGGCGAGGCGGGTACATGGGATGGCGCGGCCCTCGTGCCGGCAGACCCGATCAGCGGTTCATTGCTTCAGAAAATGGCTGCCACAGGCAAATCCAGCCGAAGCGCATTCCGGCAAGACACGATTCATTAACCAAGATGCTATTCATCGACATGACGTATTGTGGCATGGATGCCCGTCTTCGCCGGTCAGATCCATGCTTGTCAGGAAGAGGGCCGAAAGGCTCCTGATCTGGGCGGAAATCTAAATCGCCCGAAACAAAAGAACGTGCAAGGCATGAACGTGAGCGAAAACGTGCAAAACGCCCCCGGTGCTTCCCGTCTTTGGACCCTGCCTGCCATCATCGCAGCGTTCCTTTGCCTGTGCGCTACCGGCGCGTTCGCGGAGACGCGTGCTTTGAGGATTCAACATCTCCATACGGGAGAGAAGGCTGAAATCGTCTTCAAGCGCAATGGGCGCTATGATCCGGCGGGATTGAAGAAGATCAATCTCATGCTGCGCGACTGGCGTCGCAACGAACCGACGAAGATGGATCCGCGCCTGCTCGATCTTGTCTGGCAGGCCTATCGCGCCAGCGGCTCGACAGCCTATATCCATGTGGTCAGCGCCTATCGTTCGCCGGCGACGAACGCCATGCTGCGCAGCCGCTCGAAGGGCGTGGCCCGGGAGAGCCAACACATGGTTGGCCGCGCGATGGATTTCTTCCTGCCGGATGTGCCGCTGAAGAAGCTGCGCGACATCGGCCTCAAAATGCAGGGCGGCGGCGTGGGTTATTACCCCACCTCCGGTTCGCCTTTCATACACATGGATGTCGGCAATGTGCGGCATTGGCCTGGCATCAGCCGCCAGGAACTCGCCAGGGTATTTCCGAACGGCAACACACTGCATGTGCCGAGCGACGGCAAACCGCTGCCCGGCTATGAGCAGGCGTTTGCCGCCTACAAATCGCGCAAGGGCGCCGGCACGCCCAACATCGAGCTGGCAAGCGTCGACGGCGGCCAACGCAGGCCGCGTGGCCTGCTGGCGACGCTCTTGGGCGGGGGCGGCGCAGACGAGTCCGACGATGTCGCGGAAGCGGTGCCGGCGCCACGCAAACCGGCGAGGTCCGTCGAACCCAGACCGGCTGGACAGGGTATCGCTATCGTGCCGCCGCAGGATGCCCAGCGGGCGGACATCCAGATTGCTGCCAGCGATCCAGGCGAAGAACCGCTTGCCGGGCAGAAGGGGAAGACGCCTGAAGCGATCGTCATGGCGATGGCACCGGGCTCAGTGCCGCTGCCGGCCTTCGCACCGCGAGCCGAGTTCACGGCACCCGTTCCCACCCCGGAAGCCGCACCGTTGGCAATCGCCGGCGCGTCCACGGCGCAGGCCGAGCTGGCCGTTGCCAAGCCGGACGCTGCGAATGCCGATGCCGCTGCCACGAGCGTCGCGCCGGAGATGATGGCGCTCAACGTCCCATTGCCGACATGGCGGCCGGAAAGCCAGTCAAGCCCGACGCGCCAGTTGGAAGCAGCCAAATCTGGCGATGCCATCGGTGTCTTGCTGGCCATGCATCACCCCGACGACGGGCTGGCCGGCGAGCGGATCGCGGCGCCTGCGTCAAAGCCAGAAGATCGCGTCAGGGCGAACCCCAAGGCCGACCGTGTCCAGCGGCGCCCCGATTCCGAGGCAGATCGCGCTGTTGCCGGTGGGGCCGCATCAACAGGGACGCCCATGATTGCCGCCAATTTCATCCGCACGGCGCCGGAGCATGTCTATCTCGATGGATTCCAACCGCGGGGACGGACGTCCGATCACCGCCGCTTCACCGGCTCCGCGGTGAAATTCCTGCCCATCGCCAGTTTCAAATAGAGGGCGAAAGCACCGTTCGATCCAGTGTCGAAATGTGTTGCGCCATATCGATGGCCGGGGCGGTCACGGGATTCGCAATGCCGAACCCTTCCGCGCTATGACACTTGGCGAGCAGCGCGCTACTGCAGCGGGCAGTCGGCTCGTTGCTGTCGGCCGCCATCCGTTGCCTTTCGAGCAGATCGCCCCGCGAACTTGCCAGGATCGTGGTGGCGGCGCAAACGTGCACGAGGCATATTTGGCCCCGCCGGCCGCAACCGGCGGGACTAAGCCACAGGCCGCCCAGCGGGCGAGTTCTGCGACACGGATCACGCCTGGTGAATCACCAACTCGCTGGTCATGGGAATTCCTCTAAGGGCGCCAAGCACCATGTTGTGCGAGATCGCGCGCTCATGAATTTTCTCCAGATCGGCGCGGGGCGCCGAAGAACACACGGTCGCGCTGAGGTGCAGGGACACGTAGCAATGCCGGGCGTCCACGGGCGCCGTGAGCCCATCAAGTCCGTCGAACTCGCCACGCGGGTCGAACACGCCTTCCGCGATGAAATCGACCGAACGAAGATCGACCCCCGCATGCGCTGCCAGCATCGGATAATCCGAGCCGGCGCACACAGCCGCCGCGGCAAAGATCTGCTCCCAGGGAAAGACGGCGGTCGGCGAATTGTCCTTGAGGCTCGCCGGTCGCTCCAGTAGCGGTGTTGTGTAAGGATCGCCTGATTGCGGGTCGAAGCGGTAGCGGGCACGATAGGTGCCACGCACCGCGTCACCGTGTTTCTTTAGCACGGACACGATATCTTTGACTGTGCTGACGGTTTCTCCGAAGACTACTGGCATCTTTACCTCCCTATAAAATGAGAATTCCACTCCCTATTCCGGTCCGCGGATGCCGACGACGGTTGCCGCGGCCTGGCCCCAATTCCGACAATGTGCCGACAAGGCTCGCGCTACTTGGCAGGCGCGGCAGCCTGAGCGTCGCCGCCGAGATCCTTCTTGAAGGTCTCAAAGTCGACCTGCATGCCGTTGAAGATTGTGCTCCAGTGCCGTGACAGAGCGGCGATAGCGACGGCCTCTTCGATCTCGTCCTCCGTTGCGCCCGCCTGTTTTGCGCTCTCGGTGTCTTCCCAGATGCAATACTGGCAGGGAATTTGTGCGGAGACGGCGAGCGAGATCAGAGCCTTGACCTTCGGCGGCAGGGCGGTTTCGCTGGAGAACTGCAGAGCCTTCACCTCTGCCCAGGCGCCCGGCAGCGCTGCTTTTGAAACCTGATGGAGAAAGGTCGGCACCGAGCCGAGCGTCCGCTCGACGTCCTTATAGGTGGCGTCGACCTCAGCTTGACCGGCCCAGCCTAAGCCTGATGACAACAATGTGGCGCAGACGACAGTCGATGCGAACGCCGTGTGAAGGAGGCGGCGCGAGCGGCTGGGCCCGAGCTCGCCGTGGTGTGCAATGGAAGCAACATGGGAAACTGCGAAGGCGAACATGATCTCTCTCCTCTTTGGAACCATTTGCGTCCGGGCCAGATGATGCCCGCGTGCTGTAAGGAGTCACGGACGGGAGAAAAAGTTCGATCAGTCGTCCTCGATTCTAGGCGGACGCGGCGAAAGATGAAGATGCAAGCGTCGGGCCTTGCCGTCTCGCTGAAAGATCACCAGGACGACACCCGGCGGGCAGTGGAAAGGGTCTTCCGGCGGATTGACGAATAGTCCCTCGATCACAGTGACCTGGCTGGCGCTGAGAATGCGCTGCGGTTCCAGGCGGACGCCGGCTTCCGTGTCGGCGTCGACTTCCCAGGCAAGGAATGAGCGACCCAGCACTGGTTTGCTCGTCCCGCGGACAAGATGCAGGTCCTCTGCAAAGTGCCCAAGGAAGCGGTCACGCTCGCCATGCTGGTTGAGCCCATTGAAAATTTCGGAGTAGAATCGCTGGCGCTCGCGAGACTGCGAGCGAGCCTCTGTGTCGGCAAGGCCCGCCGTTTCCAGCAGCATCTCGGCAAGCTTGCGTTTGGCTTGCGACAAACGACTGCGAACCGTCCCAATCGGGACACCCAGAATGGCGGCCAGTTCCTCGTAAGACTGATAGCTTCCGAAATAGCGCAACATGGCGGTAGCCTGCAGCGGCTCGGGAAGCTTGCGTAGGGCGTCCCAAACCCATTCGCGAAGCGCGACTTTCTCCAGCCGCTCCTCAATGCTTGCGCGTTCGTCTGGGCGGTCTGGAATGTCGGCGGTCAAGATCTCGCGTCGTCTTCGACGCAATTGTTGCAGGCAACAGCGGTGCAACACAGTGCGAAGCCAGCCACCGACGGCTTGCGGATCCTTGAGTTCGCCGATGCGCCTCAGCGCGATCAGGAAAGTCTCATGCACAGCATCTTCGGCGTCCGACCCATAGCCGAGCATGTTCAGCGCTATCGCATAGAGCCGTGCGCGATGACGTTCCAGCAGCAGGCCGAGGCAACCACAATCGCCGCCCCGAGCGGCAAGGGCCAGTTCGGCATCACTCGGCACGATATGAGTTTCGTAGCCCATGGGCTTAAGATGCATCAACTGGCGAAAAAGTTCGAATGCCAGTTCAGCTTTGTCACGATCCGTGTTCGGCGGGCACCAGTTCACCAATGACGCTTTGATGGGGTTTTGGATTGAGGTTATGACCCTCACTTCACGTCCGTAACAACCGGCCCCGGAACGGGGTCCGTGAGAACCAGGCTCGCCGCCAAGATACTCAAGCGAGATCGAAAGTGCATATGGCAGTGAGCAAGGATTGGATTCTGGCGGATGCGGGCGATCTACGCGGCTAGATTCAATCCTGTAAAACTTTTTCCAGATTTGACACCATTTCACAAAATTGTAAGATAATCATCTTCCGTCAGCGATAGGCGATGACCATGTCGATCCGCGAAGAACTGGCCAACACGACCGTGGCGTTCACCTCCGCGGAAGAGAAGATCGTCCAGGTCCTGCTCGCCGATTACCCAATGTCGGGGCTGGGCACCGCAACCCGGCTGGCACGGCGCGCCGGCGTCAGCGACCCGAGCGTGACGCGGCTGATGACCAAGCTTGGCTATGTCGGCTTTGCCGATTTCCAGGCACGCCTGCTCACCGAAGTCGAATCCAGGCTGCATTCGCCGCTTTTGATGATGGAAGCCAAGCGTCCGGGCGGCTCCAGCGAAGGCACCGCACTTGCCTATTTCCATTCGGTTTCCGACAGCCTGGAGCGTACGCGCACGGCTGTGCCGGTGCAGGCCTACACGCGCGCTGTCAACATGCTGCTCGAGAGCAAGGGCCAGGTCGTGCTGCTGGGCGGCCGGTTCAGCCGGCATATCGCCTCCATGCTGGCCGGCTATCTCCTGCAGTTCCGCTCCGGCGTGCGCGACATCGGTTCGTTGAGTCCCGCCGATTTCGACCTGTTGATCGACCTTGGCAAGCGCGACCTCCTCGTCGTGTTCGATTACCGGCGCTACCAGTCGGACGTGGTGAGCTTTGCCCAGCAGGCCAAGGAGCGCGGCGTCTCCATCCTGCTGTTCACCGACGTCTGGCTGTCGCCGATATCTGACATAGCGGACCTGACCATGGTCGCGGCGATCGACGCCAACTCGCCGTTCGACACGCTGGCGACGGCCGTTGCCCAGATGGAAACCGTCTTTGCCCACGCGCTGGAGGGCCATGGCGCCGGGGTGCGCAAGCGCATCGAGGACATCGAGAAGATCCGCAGCGCCAATGCGGTCACGCTCGATACCGTCCTATCGTCATCGGCCGACGACGCCGCCAAATCCAAAACCACAAGGAAGTAGTGTCGTTGCGCGCAGTGCAGCGATGCAAAGCGCCGCGACGCAGAAAAGGAAGCGACAATGCCCGACAACCAGACCTTCATCGACGCCGTGCAGGCTGAGATCGAGACCGATCGCGACTGGTTGATCGGCCTGACCCGCGACATGGTCCGCATCCCTTCGGTCAACCCCAAATTCGAGCCCAATCCGGCGATCAACCGCGAGGCGGATGTCCAGGCGCTGCTCGAACCGATCCTCAAGCAGGACGGGTTCAGGACAGAGCAATGGGATGCCTTGCCCGGGCGGCCCAATCTGGTCGGCGAATGGGCGGGAGACGAGAGCCGCAGCCTGATCCTGTGCGGCCATATCGACGTCGTGCCGGTCGGCGCGATGAAGGACTGGTCGGTCGATCCGTTCGGCGGCGAAATCACCAATGGCCGGCTCTATGGCCGCGGTGCCGTCGACATGAAGGGCGGCGTCGCCGCTTGCATCGCCGCCGCGCGCGCGATCCGCAAGGCGGGCATCACGCTGCAGGGCCGGCTCGCCATCCACTCGGTCGTCGATGAGGAAGCCGGCGGCTTCGGCGCCATGGACGCGGTGAAGAAGGGCAAGCTCGCCAAGGCGGTGCTGGTCGCCGAACCGACCTGGGGCGATGTCCTGCCGGTCGAAGGCGGGCTGGAATGGGCGCGGGTGACGATCCGTGGCCGCAACGCCCATTCGGCGCTGCGCTACAACGAGATCTATCCGCAGCGCCACGACAAGGACCGGCTGGAGCCGGGCGTCAATGCGATCGAGATCGCCGCCCGCTTCATTGCCGCCGTGCGCCAGTATGAGCTGGACCGGACGCGAGCAAAATCGCATCCGCTGCTGCCGCTCGGCATGAACACCATCAACATCGGCGTCATGCATGGCGGCACCGGCCTTGGCGAGCACGGCCTGCCGACCGTGATGACCAACCCGGCCATCATTCCCGATGTCGCGGTGCTCGATCTCGACATGAAATTCCTGCCCGACGAGAATTCGGCCGACTACCGCCGCGATTTCGAGGCGTTCGTCCACCATTTCGCGCAGACCGATGCGTGGCTGCGCGACAACCCGCCTGCGATCCAATGGGAGCTCGGCGGGCTGCATTTTCCGCCGATGAACACGCCGGTCGACCATCCGCTGGTGAGATCGCTGATGAAGCGCAAGGCCATGGTCGGCAAGGCGCCGCAGGCGCGTGGCTTCGTCGCCGTGTGCGATGCCGCGCACTATGCCGGCGCCGGCGTCGACGGTGTCATCTTCGGCCCGTCAGGCGACGGATTTCACGGTTCCGACGAGTATGTCGAAGTCGAATCGGTGGTCGAGACCGCCAAGGTGATCGCCGCTTCGGTCATCGACTGGTGCGGCATCCGCTGAGGCGGAGCCGCCAGTCCGAAACGGTCAGGCCGGGCGCTTCAGGCGTCCGGCGACGGCGCCCCATGAAGCCTTGATCATGCCGACCAGGCCGCTCGGGTAGGCCAGCATCACGCCGATGATCAGCACCGCCGTGATCATCGGCCGCCACGCGCCGAAATCGGCCATCCATTCGGCGAAGATCGTCAGCACGAAAGAGGCGATGATGGCGCCGTAAATAGTGCTGGTGCCGCCAAGCAGCACCATCGACAGGATGATGGTCGCAAGGCTCATGCCGAAGACGTCGATCGAGGCATTGCGCTGGTAGGCGGCGTAGAAGGCGCCGGCGATGCCGGTGAAGAAGGCGCTCGCGGCAAGCGTCAGCATGCGCTGGCGCACGATCGAGACGCCGCGGCTGATGGCGTATTCCTCATTGTCGCGCAAGGCGACGATGCTGGCCCCGGTGCGTGAGCGCACGAACACGCGCAGGAATAGGGTGCTCGCCACCAGCAGCGCCAGCGCGATGTAGAAATAGGCTGATTTGCCGTCACGGACCATGTTGTGGTCGAACACGTATAGCCCGGGAATGCGCACCAACCCTTGCGTGCCGCCGGTGATGGCGGACTGGCTGATGATTACCTGCATCACCAGCTGCGCGAAGCCGAAAGTGACCAGGATGATGTAGATGCCCTTCAGCCGCAGGATCGGGATGGTCACCAGGATCGCCGCCAGGGTGGCGATGACACCGCTGGCAAACAGCGCGATCCACGGGTCGAATTCGGCCAGCTTGGTGAGCAGGCTGTAGGCATAGACGCCGATGCCGAACAGCGCCAGATGGCCGAAATTGAAGACGCCGCCATAGCCGAGGCTGAGGTCCCAGTTCGAGGCGACGATCGCATAGATGAAGGCCATGATCAGGATGTGGCGGGCATAGGTGTCGCCGAAGATCAGCGGCAGCAGTGTCAGAAAGGCGAAGCCGAGCACGAAGCCGATGGCCTCCTGCTTCCACGGCGTGCGGCCGGGAGCGATCGGGGTTGCCGCCTCTGTGTGGCTAAGGGTGATCGGCGATGTCGTGTCGGTCATGCTAGGCCTCGGGAGCGGCTGGCAAAGATGCCCTCGGGGCGCACCATCAGGGTCAGGATCAGCACGCCGAACAGCAGCGCCGGCGTCCAGTACAGGCCGAAATAATAGCTGCAGGCGGCCTCGAAGAAGCCGATCAGATAGGCGGCGAAGATCGGTCCCGAGATGCTCGATATTCCGCCGAATACGACGACGATCAGCGCCTTGAGCAGCGGGTCGCTGCCCATCACCGGCGACATGAAACGATAGCCGCCCATGAAGATGCCGGCGAGGCCTGCAAGCGACGCGGCAATGGCGAAGGCCAGCCCATAGAGCGCGGTGACGTTCAGCCCGACCAGATGGCTGGCATCTTCATTCTGCGCCACGGCGCGCAGCGCCAGCCCGAGCCGCGTGCGGTTGAGGAACATCCAAAGTGCGGCCAGGATCAGCGGCGTGATGACGATGATGGCGATCTGGTGCAGGGAGACGCCGACGCCGCCGATGGTGGTGTTGCCGGTGATCAGCGCCGGGATCTGCTTCGAGCGCGGTCCCCAGATGGTCAGCGCGCCGTTCTCGATCAGCGACCCGGCTGCCAGCGTGGTGATGACGACGACCAGCACGATGTTGGGTCGGCCGATCAGCGGCCGCACGACACTCGCCTGCAGGATCCAGCCGACGCCGGCCATGACGACGACGGCGATGGGAAAGGCGACCGCCGCCGGCAGGCCGAGTTCGACCAGCTGCCAGGCGATGTAGGCGCCCAGCATCATGAACACGCCATGGCTGAAATTGAACACGCCGATCGTCGTCCAGACCAGAGCCAGCCCGACCGCCATCATGGCGTAGAGCGAGCCCTGGAACAGGCCGCCGAACAGGATTTCCGCCAATGCGCTCATCTTCGGATTTTCCTAATGGCCAAAATACATCGACATGATCTCGCCGTGGTCGAGGCTTTCGCCCGGCTTGATCTCGGTCGCAACGGCGCCATGGTTGACGAGGTAGAGTTGCTGCGTCAGTTCCAGCAGGAATTCGATGTCCTGCTCGACGACGATGAGCGGTACGCCGCCGCGCGAAATGTCCATGACGGAGGCGCAGAGCTCGTCCTTGATCTTGGGCGCCAGCCCCAGCGTCGGCTCGTCGAGGATCAGCAGGCGCGGATGGCTCATCAGCGCCGTGCCGATCGACACCATCTGGCGCTCGCCGCCCGACAGCGTGCGCACGCGCTGGCGCCAGCGTTCCGCCAGTTTCGGGAACAGCTTGACCACCTTTTCGCGGTTTTCCGCCTCATGCGGCCGGGCCCGCGGCGAATAGGCGCCGAGCGCCATGCAGTCGGCGATCGAGAGATCGGGAAACAGCCGATTGCCTTGCGGCACATGGATCAGGCCGGCGCCGACGATGGCGCGTGCGCTGTGGCCGACAATGTCTTGCCCGTCGAACAGGATGCGGCCGCTCTTCGGCTGCAGAAGCCCGGAGATCGCACGCAGCAGCGTCGTCTTGCCATGGCCGTTGGGGCCGAACAGGCCGACATTGCCGAAACGGCCGGCCTCCAGCGAGATATCGTGCAGCACGGTGACGCGGCCATAGCCGGCGGTGACGCCTTCGACGCTGAGAATGGGATTCACGCCGCCGACCTCCTCGTGCCGAGATAGGCTTCGATGACGTGCGGATCGGCGATCACGCCTGCCGGATCGCCGGCGGCCAGGACGCGGCCATTGTTGAGCACCAGCAGATGCTGCGAAAGGCTCATCAGGAAAGTCAGCACGTGCTCGATCAGAAGGATGGTGATGCCGCGTTCGGCGGTGCGGCGGATCAGGCCGATCGACGTCTCGATCTCGGGTTTGGTCAGGCTCGATGCCGGCTCGTCGAGCAAGAGCATGCGTGGCTGCATGGCGATCGCCGTGGCAAGCATCAGGCATTTGCGCTCGAACACGGACAATTCGCCGGCAAGCCGGCCGAACGACTGGGATCCCAGGCCGACGAACTCCAGCGCCTCGGCGGCGGCATTGCGGGCCGTGGCCGCTGTCTTTTCCTGCTTGCCGTAGCTGGCGCCGATCAGCGCGTTCTCGAACACGGTCAGCCCGTCGAAGCTGGTCTCGCGCTGAAAGGTCCGGGCAAGGCCGAGGCGCGCGATGGCGTGTCCCGATTTGCCGTTTATGGCAATGCCGTCAAAGCGGATCTGGCCCCGGTCGGGCCCGAACGGGATGCCGGTGATGATGTTGAACAGCGTGCTCTTGCCGCTGCCGTTCGGGCCGGCGATACCGAAGATCTCGCCGGCCTCGACCTTGAACGACACGCCATCGACGGCCTTCAGCGAACCGAAGGCCTTCGACACGTCGTCCAGTTCAAGCAGGGCCATTCCCTACTTCATCCAGGGCTGGAGCTTGAAGGCGCCGGTGGCATATTTCTCAGGCGAGATCAGCGTGCGCTGGCCATCCCAGATCTGGAAGAAGGTGATCGGAATATAGTCGTCGCCCTGCGTGGCAAGGTGGGTGGCGGGATCGAATTTCAGCCGCCCTTCCGCGACCTGCTTGTCGGTCTCCGACAGCGCCTTCATGATCGCCGCATGGTCGGATGCGCCGCCGACCTTCTTGACCGCGTCGAAATAGACATTGGTCATTTCGTAGAGGCCGACGCCGTAGGTGCCGCTCTCGACGCCGTATTTTGCCTTGAACTTGGCTGCCACCTCATCGGCGCGCGGGTTCTTCGGCGTCGTCAGCGCGCCGCCGAGCAGGTTGTAGATGACGCCATCCGATTTCTTGCCGGTCAGCTCGACGAATTCCGGAACGCTCGGCGCGTATTGCAGGAAGACGAGGCTCTTGGTCGGCTGCTCGAGGAACTGGTTGAGGAACGACGCCGAATTGCCCGGCAGATAGTCGGTGTTGATGACGACATCGGGAACGTTCTCGCGCACCTTGGCGAGGATCGAACGCCAGTCGGTCACTTCGCCGAAGGGTACGATCTCGTCGACGGTGATGGTCCAGCCCTTGTCCTTGAAGGTCTTCTTCATGCCTTCGGAGATGGTCTTCGAATAGGCGTTGTCGGACGAGATGATGGCGACCTTCTTGGTCGGCAGGGTGATCTTGCCGTCGGCCGCGAGCTTCTCGACGAACAGGGTGACGTCGGTGTTGTAGGCGTCGAAGGAAGGCGTCAGTGACCAGCAGCACATGTATTTGTCGGGGCTCGGCGCGATGATGTCCCTGGTCTGCTGCGAGGTGGCCGCCAGCATGTAGGGCATTTCCGCCTCGGCCATGTTGTCGATCTCGAAATTGGTCAGGCTGGCATAGCCGGTCAGCATGAAGTGCACGCCCGGATCGCCAAGCAGGCGTTCGACGGCGCTGGTGACGTTGCCGGCGGACTGATCCTTGACGTCGCCGACCACCAGTTCGAACGTATCCCCGGCAACGCCGCCGGCTGCGTTCGCTTCGTCGATGGCCATCTGCACGCCGCGCTGGAATTCCTGGCCGTCCGCCGCGGCAGGGCCGGTGAGCGGCGCAAGCAGGCCGATCTTGACGACGTCGGCAAAGGCGGGGGCGGCTGATGCGGCAAACATGCCGATCAACGTCGTGCTCATCAGCTTATGGCGGATTCGACTTGCGGCGGATTTGGGCTTCATCGTGCTGTTCCCTGTTTTCCTCCCGTTCATCGGGAGTTGGATAATTGACAATCTACGCATAATTGTTCTTATTTGAAAAGGATTTTTCAACGCAACCTGGCCGGGAACAAGGTTCCCGCAAAGGTATGGAAGCCGTGGCGCTTTGCTGCGCAACTGCATTAAAACAGGGCAATTCCCGACGGAGCGGACAATGACGATCTCGCAGAAGACCCTTGAAACCAGCCACGGCAAGATCGCGGTGCGTGAGACCAGCGGCCAGGGAACCGCTGTCATGCTGATCCACGGCAATTCATCTTCCAGTGCCGTTTTCCGCAACCAGTTGGACGGCCCGTTGGGCGAGCGATATCACCTCATCGCTCCCGACCTGCCCGGTCATGGAGCGTCCGGCGATGCGATCGATCCAGAGCGTTCCTACAGCATGGAAGGCTATGCCGATGCCATGACCGAAGTGCTCGGGCTGCTCGGCATCGACAAGGCCATCGTCTTCGGCTGGTCGCTCGGCGGCCATATCGGGCTTGAGATGATCGACCGCTTTCCCGGCCTGCTCGGCTTGATGATCACCGGCACGCCGCCTGTCTCGCCCGAGGAGGTCGGCAGCGGATTCAAGCCGAGCCCGCATATGCATCTCGCCGGGCAGGAGACCTTCACCGGCGCCGAGGTGGAGGCCTATGCGCGCAGCACTTGCGGCGAGCCGTTCGAGCCGTTTCTCATCGACACGGTGGCGCGCACCGATGGACGGGCGCGGCGCCTGATGTTCGAAAAGTTCGCGGCCGGCACTGGCCGGAACCAGCGCGAGATCGTGGCCGGCAAGACGCCGCCGATCGCCGTTCTGAACGGCATCGACGAGCCATTCGTCAACACCGATTTCGTCTCGGCTGTGAAATTCTCCAATCTATGGGAAGGCAAGGCGCATCTGCTCGACAAATCCGGCCACGCGCCGTTCTGGGATTCGCCCGATCGCTTCGATCCGGTCTTCGCCCGCTTCCTGGCGAGCGTCGACAGAGCGTAGGTCCGTCGGAAAACCGGCGCCACGGACCCGCCTTCGCGTTGGGTGGGTGACAATCACGCGCATCTGCCGTATATTGACATAAACATATCCTTATGTGACATGAAAAGGCCTGTCGCCAAAGGGATAAAAAATGTCGCAGAATTCTGCCTCGCTGGACGCATTGTTCGGCCCCGTCGCGGCAAAACCGGACGGCTCGGAAGTGCTTGCCGCGCTGACAGCGGCGGCACGCGAGCGCATTCTCATCCTCGACGGCGCCATGGGCACGCAGATCCAGGGCCTCGGGTTTAACGAGGACCAATTCCGCGGCGAGGCTTTCGCCGGCTGCGCCTGCCATCAGCAGGGCAACAACGATCTCCTGATCCTGACCCAGCCCGGGGCGATCGAGGAGATCCATTATCAATACGCCATCGCAGGCGCCGACATCCTGGAGACCAATACTTTCTCCTCGACCTCGATCGCCCAGGCCGACTACGGCATGGAAGATGCCGTCTATGCGCTGAACCGCGATGGCGCGCGGCTGGTCAGGCGCGCCGCTGTTCGGGCCGAGCAGCAGGACGGCAAGCGAAGGTTTGTCGCCGGAGCGCTCGGGCCGACCAACCGCACCGCCTCGATGTCGCCCGACGTCAACAATCCCGGCTATCGCGCCGTGACCTTCGACGATTTGCGCCTCGCCTATGGCGAGCAGCTGCGCGGGTTGATCGATGGCGGCGCCGACATCATCCTGATCGAGACCATCTTCGACACGCTGAACGCCAAGGCGGCGATCTTCGCGGCGGAAGAGATCTTCATCGAGAAGGGCGTGCGCCTGCCCGTGATGATATCGGGCACCATCACGGACCTCTCCGGCCGCACGCTGTCGGGCCAGACGCCGACCGCCTTCTGGCATTCGGTGCGGCACGCCAGCCCCTTCACCATCGGCCTCAACTGCGCGCTCGGCGCCAACGCCATGCGAGCGCATCTGGCCGAAATATCCGGTGTCGCCGACACCTTTGTCTGCGCTTATCCGAATGCCGGCCTGCCCAACGAATTCGGCCGGTATGACGAAAGCCCGGACTTCATGGCCGCCCAGATCGAGGATTTCGCGCGTGAGGGACTGGTCAATGTCGTCGGCGGCTGCTGCGGCTCGACGCCGGAGCACATCCGCGCCATCGCCGAGGCGGTGCGGAAGTATCCGCCGCGCGCCATTCCGGACATTGAGCCCAGGATGCGCCTGTCCGGGCTGGAGCCATTCACGCTCACCGACGAGATCCCCTTCGTCAATGTCGGCGAGCGAACCAATGTCACCGGCTCGGCCAAGTTCCGGAAACTGATCACGGCGGGCGACTATGTCGCCGCGCTCGACGTCGCCCGCGACCAGGTCGCCAACGGCGCGCAGATCATCGACATCAACATGGACGAGGGTCTGATCGATTCGAAGAAGGCCATGGTCGAATACCTCAACCTGATCGCCGCCGAGCCGGACATCGCCCGCGTTCCTGTCATGGTCGACAGTTCGAAATGGGAGATCATCGAAGCCGGCTTGAAATGCGTGCAGGGCAAGCCGCTGGTCAACTCCATCTCGATGAAGGAGGGCGAAGAAGCCTTCCTGCATCATGCCAGGCTGGTCCGCGCCTATGGCGCCGCCGTCGTCGTTATGGCCTTCGACGAGGAAGGCCAGGCCGACACCAAGGCGCGCAAGGTCGAGATCTGCACCCGCGCCTACAAGCTCCTGACCGAGCAGGCCGGCTTCCCGCCCGAGGACATCGTCTTCGATCCCAATGTCTTCGCCATCGCCACCGGCATCGAGGAGCACGACAATTACGGCGTCGACTTCATCGAGGCGGCCGGCGAGATCACCGCGACGCTGCCGCATGTCCACATTTCCGGCGGCGTGTCGAACCTGTCTTTCTCGTTCCGTGGCAACGAGCCGGTGCGCGAGGCCATGCATGCCGTATTCCTTTACCATGCCATCCAGCGCGGCATGGACATGGGCATCGTCAATGCCGGCCAGCTCGCCGTCTACGATACGATCGAGCCTGATCTGCGCGAGGCCTGCGAGGATGTCGTGCTCAACCGCGCGCCGAAGGCCGGCGGCACCGCCACCGAACGCATGCTGGAGATCGCCGAACGCTTCAAGGGCACGGCCGGCAAGGAAGCGCAGGAGCGCGATCTCGCCTGGCGCGAATGGACTGTCGAACAGCGGATCAGCCACGCGCTGGTCAACGGCATCACCGAATTCATCGACGCCGACACCGAGGAAGCGCGGCTTGCCGCCGAGCGGCCGCTGCATGTCATCGAAGGCCCGCTGATGGCCGGCATGAACGTCGTCGGCGATCTGTTCGGCGCGGGAAAGATGTTCCTGCCGCAAGTGGTGAAGTCGGCGCGGGTGATGAAGCAGGCGGTGGCTGGACTGCTGCCGCACATGGAAGCCGAGAAGCTGGCAAACGCCGCCAACGGCATCGACAATGGCGAACGTAAAACGGCCGGAAAAATCCTGATGGCGACGGTCAAGGGCGATGTCCATGACATCGGCAAGAACATCGTCGGCGTGGTTCTCGCCTGCAACAATTACGAGATCATCGATCTCGGCGTCATGGTGCCGGCGGCCAGGATCCTGCAGACGGCGCGCGAGCAAAATGTCGATATCATCGGCCTATCCGGCCTGATTACGCCGTCGCTGGACGAGATGGCGCACATGGCTGCCGAGATGGAGCGTGAAGGCTTCGACATTCCGCTGCTGATCGGCGGCGCGACGACCAGCCGCGTGCACACGGCGGTGAAGATCCACCCGCGTTACAGCAAGGGGCAGACGGTCTATGTCACCGACGCCAGCCGCGCGGTCGGCGTGGTCTCATCCTTGCTGTCCAACGAGAGCAAGGATGGCTTTGTCGATACGGTGCGCGCCGAATACAAGAAGGTCGCCGATGCGCATGCCCGCTCGGAAGCCGACAAGCAGCGTTTGCCGCTGGCCAAGGCGAGGGCCAATGCGCATCGGATAGACTGGTCTGAATATGAGCCGCCGAAGCCGTCCTTCGCAGGCGTGAAGGTGTTCGAGAACTGGGACCTGACCGAGCTCGCGCGCTACATCGATTGGACGCCGTTCTTCCAGACCTGGGAGCTGAAGGGCCGCTATCCCAAGATATTGGAGGATGAGGCGCAAGGTGCCGCCGCACGCCAGTTGTTCGAGGATGCGCAGGCGATGCTGAACAAGATCATTGCCGAAAAGTGGTTCGCGCCGCGCGGCGTCATCGGCTTCTGGCCGGCCAACGCCGTCGGCGACGACATCAGGCTGTTTACGGACGAGAAGCGGTCGCAGGAACTGGCGACGTTCTTCACCTTGCGCCAGCAACTGACCAAGCGCGACGGCAAGGCCAATGTTGCCCTGTCGGATTTCGTCGCGCCGGCGGAGTGCGGCAAGGCCGATTACATCGGCGGCTTCATCGTCACCGCCGGCATCGAGGAGGTGGCGATCGCCGAACGCTTCGAACGCGCCAACGACGACTATTCCTCGATCATGGTCAAGGCGCTGGCCGACCGCTTCGCCGAAGCCTTTGCCGAGCGCATGCATGAGAAGGTGCGCAAGGAATTCTGGGGCTACGCGTCAGATGAAGCGCTGGCGCCCGACGAGCTGATCGGCGAACCCTATCGCGGCATCCGACCGGCGCCCGGCTATCCGGCTCAGCCCGACCATACGGAGAAGGCGACTTTGTTCCGGCTGCTCGATGGCGAAGGCAATGCCGGCGTGAGACTGACCGAAAGCTATGCGATGTGGCCGGGCTCATCCGTCTCGGGGATCTATCTGGCGCATCCCGAAAGCTATTATTTCGGCGTCGCCAAGGTCGAACGCGACCAGGTCGAGGATTATGCGCGCCGCAAGGCGATGCCGTTGACCGAGGCCGAGCGCTGGCTTGGCCCCATCCTCAACTACGTGCCGGCACACTATGCCGAGGCGGCTGAATAGCCGATGCCGGCGCGCCTGACGGAAGCGACAGGCGAATGCCGATCGCTTCTCCAGTGTCATCCTGGCCCGCTTCGATTCCTGTGGGCTATTGCATGGCCGACGGGTTCATCCACAGCAGCTCCCAGACGTTGCCGTCCGGATCTTCGATGTGGCGGTTGAACATGAAACCAAGATCCTGCGCCGGGTTGGGATCGGCGCGACCGCCTGCCGCCACGCCCTTCTCGATTACGACATTGACCTCGTCCTTGCTGTCGACGGTTAGTGCGATCAACATCTGGCTGTCCCGCTTGGGGTCGCCGATCGGGCGCGCTGTGAACTGGCTGTAATGCTGGTGCGTCAGCAACATGACCCCGATCGAGTCTGAGAACATGATCGAGCTGGACTGGTCGCTCGAGAACTGCGGGTTCAGCGTGCCCCCGATCGCGAGATAGAACTTGGTCGCCGCCTGCAGATCGCGTACCGGTAGATTGAGGAAGATCATTTTGGTCATCGGTCTAAGCCTTGCTGCCGTTGATGGGTACTAGCCAGTCTAGTACTGTAACTATGGCTACCATGCGGGAACGGTACCGTCTAGTACCGGTTGAGAGGCGCTATGAAAATTGATGGTGAGACCAGGTCGGCTCGCAAGGATCGTGAAATCATTGAAGCGGCTACGGCCGCCTTCATCGCCAAGGGCTATGATGGAACCAGCATGGAAGAGATCGCCACCAAAGCAGGCGCATCCAAGCAGACTGTCTACAAGCATTTCACGGACAAGGAGACGCTTTTCGGCGAAGTCGTCGAGTCCACCGCCAGCCAGACCAACGATGTCGTCGAGTCCGTGACGATGCTGCTTTCCGAGGCGAAATTCATGGAGGGTGGGCTACAGCAGCTTGCCCGACGCATGACAACGACGCTGATGGACGAAGAGCTGCTGAAGCTGCGGCGTCTGATTATCGCCAACGCGGATCGGATGCCGCAGCTTGGCCGGAGCTGGTATGAAAAAGGTTTTGAACGCATGCTTGCCTCGGTGGCATCATGCTTTCAAAAGCTTACCAGTCGAGGCCTGTTGCAGACCAGCGATCCCCGTCTGGCGGCCAGCCATCTCTTCGGAATGCTTCTCTGGATCCCAATGAACGAAGCCATGTTCACCGGAAGCAACCCGCGTTCGAAGGCGGACCTCGAGCGGCACGCCGATGCTTCGGTCGAAGCATTCCTTGCCGCCTATGGGGCGCGGCCGAAATAGTCGCGCGCCGCTCCGCCAGCGATGCTTATTGTGGTCGATTGTCCGTCCACGCCAGCGTCTTTTGCTTAAGGCCGGTGGCGGAGTCGGTTTAGGCACAGGATGCTCGCTTACGATCCAAGGCTGCGATAAACCCAGGGCAGCCGTCTTTGCAGCTGGAGCGTCAAATGACCGTACTCACCCGACGCCGGCTTTTGAAAACGGCAGCGATTGCCGGCGCAGGCGGGGTCGGGCTTTCGGCCATGGGCCGGCTTGGTGGCTGGGCCGCTGCCACGCCTGAGCCGGTGGTTTTGCAGACGGCAAAGATCCAGGCGAAGCTGATGGATATCGGCCAGACCAGGGATGTGCTGACCTATGGCAACGCCGGAATGCCGCCCGTGCTCAGAATGAAAAAAGGCCAGCCCTTCGCTGCACGCCTTGTCAACGCGATCGACGATCCGACGACGATCCACTGGCACGGTATTCGCGTTCCAAACAAGATGGACGGCGTGCCGTTCCTGGTCCAGCCCTACGTCTACACCGGCGATCATTTCGACTACGCCTTCACGCCGCCCGATGCCGGCACCTTCTGGTACCACCCGCATTGCAACACGCTGGAGCAGATGGGCCATGGCCTGACCGGCGTGATCGTGGTCGAGAATCCCAACGATCCGAAATTCGATGCCGAAATCGTCCTCAATTTGCGCGACTGGCGCCTCGGCGACGACGGTCAGTTCATCGACCAGTTCCGGCCGCGCGATGCCGCGAGAACCGGAACTTACGGCACGGTGCGCACCGCCAATTGGCTCGACCAGCCGCAATATGATGCGCCGGCCGGCGGACTGGCGCGGCTGCGCGTCGCCATCACCGACGTGACGCGAATCTACGCTTTTCACGTCGACGGTGCAAAGGCGACTGTCATGGCGCTCGACGGCAATCCGGTGCCTGAGCGTTTTTCGCCCGATGCCTTGCTGCTTGGACCCGGCCAGCGCATGGAGCTGGCCATACGCATGCCCGACGAGGAAGGCGCGATCGTCAGCTTGAGGGACGTCAGAGGCACCAAGCCAAAAATCCTGGCAACCCTGCGCGCGACAGGAAACTCCCTCAAACGGGACATTCGGGATCTTGCTCCACTGGAGCTCAATCCGGTGGCGGAAGTGGATCTCGCCAGTGCCAGGCATATTTCCCTGGCGCTCAGCGCCACGGCGGAAAACGTCCCGAGCGATGGCATCTGCGGCTCGCTTGGCTACAGTTTCTGGGCCATCAACAAAGTGCCGTGGCCCGGCGACACCAAGGATCCGACCGCGCCTCTGGCCGAACTGAAGCTTGGCCAAAGCTATGTCATCGACATGGAGAACCTGACGCCGCAATCCCATCCTATGCATCTGCACGGCATGAGCTTCAAGGTGCTGTCGTCCTCGACGCGCCAGGTTCAGCCTGTCATTTCCGACACCTATCTCATCCAGCCCAACGAGAAGGTTCAGCTCGGTTTCGTCGCCGATAATCCCGGCGACTGGCTGCTGCACTGCCACATCATCGAGCACCAGAAATCGGGAATGACGAGCTACGTCAGGGTGGTGTGAAGCCGCGTCAGCCTGCGCGTGGCGTCTGGACCGTCACTTGCGCAATTGAGCCTCGATCTCGTCGAGCACTTTGTCCTTGCCGATGCCGGTGAGGAAGGCGAGGCCCTTGATGACCGGCTTGGTCACCGAAGCGGAGATCGGGGTGGTTGCGACGATGAAGTCGACATTGTCGGCCAGTCCGGGCACTTCGGTGGCCTTTGCCTGCTGGGCATTGAAGGTGAGGCCGCGTTTCTTCATTTCCTCGGTGACGGCGACGTTGACCGCGGTCGAGGTGGCGATGCCCGTGCCGCAGGCGAAGAGAATGGTTTTCTGTCTGGACATCTCTGCTTCTCCTTGGTTATCAGCCGAGTACGGCTCGCACGTCTTCGAGGGTTCTGGCCGACCTCAAATCATCCAAGGCTTGCGGGTTCTGGATGGTGGCCATGACGGCCTGCAGCGCCTCAATCTGCTTGTCCTTGTCGTTGATGGCAAGCAGGAAAACGAAGCCGACCGGCAGCATCTCGTCGGGATCCTCCATGTTGGCGAAGGTCACTGGTTGCTTCAATGTGCCCATCGCGATGCCAGGCTTCAGCACATGCTCCGGATCGGTGTGCGGCACCGCGACATTGTCGGAGCGTTCCAGCGGCAGTCCGGTCGGGATGGTCAATTCGCGGCGCACGACCGCGTCGGCATAGGAGCTTTTGACATAGCCAAGTCTCTCCAGCCGGCCCGCCAGGATGCGGATGATCTCCTCATTGGTCGAGGCATCGGATCCGAGCACGATCGCGTCGGGATCCAGAAGCTGCATGAGGCCGTCGGACATTCTTTGCTCCGTCGATGAAATCGTGCGCCCCGAGGAGGGCGCACGATCGGGCTCCGTCGATGAAATCGGGCGCCCCGAGGAGGGCGTACGATCGGTTTGAAGGGTGGACCCTATCAGGTTCAGGCCGTCTCTTCGGCCGGCTCGTCTTCGGCGCCCGCGGCCCGCTCCCAGCCGAGCGGATTGCGGCGGTAGAGGACAAACAATGCCGCGATGACCACCGCGATCACGATGATGCCGACAAGTCCAAGCCCCTGGATCGCCTCGATGACCACGTAAGGCACCCACAGGAAGCCGTCGACCACCGAGGTGATCTGCAGCGCATCCGCCGGCAGCTTGAAGCCCGATGCGACGGCAGCACTTGTGAACAGCGGCGCCAGCGCGTTGGCGACGTAGAAGCCGATGGCCAGCGTCACCGTGCCGATCACCACCATGCGGAACACGTTGCCTTTGACCAGCGGCGCGGTCATGGCGACGATGAAGGGAATGACCGCAAGGTCGGCGAACAGGATGACGCGGTTGCCCGGCAGGATGATGGACAGGATGATCGCGATCGGCACCAGGATCAGCGACGACGAGATCGCGGCCGGATGGCCGATCAGGATCGCGGAATCGAGGCCAACAAGAAGCTCGCGATCGCCCGTGCGCTTGCGCACGAATGCCTGGGCTGCGTCGGAAACCGGCAGCAGGCCTTCCATCAGGATCTTGACCATGCGCGGCAGCAGCAGCATGACCGCGGCCAGCGTCATGCCGGTGCCCAGAACCTTGGCCAGCACCACGCTGAGATCACCCGCATTGTAGAAGGCGATCGCACCAAGCACGAGGCCGATAATGAGGCCCATCACGACAGGTTCGCCGAACACGCCGAACCTGCGCTCGATCGTATCGGTGTTGATGTTGATGCGGTTGATCCCGGGAATGCGGTCCATGATCCAGTTGAGCACAATGGCGATCGGCAGGATCTGCGCCGAGGCGAGATGCGGCACGGAAATGCCGGGTACCCCGTAGAACTGCTGTACCGCGCGCGCCGACCAGTCGGCGAACAGCAGCGAGAGTGCTGCGACAAGTGCTGCGACCGCGATGCCATAGGCCAGATTGTCGGTTGCGGCGACGACCAGCGAGCCGACAAAGGCGAAGTGCCAGAAATTCCAGACGTCGACATTGAGCGTGCGCGTCATGCGTGTCAGCAACAGCACGATGTTGACGAGGATGCCGACCGGAATGACCCAAAGGCCGACCGATGAGCCGAAGGCGATCGCGGCCGCGGAGGGCCAGCCGACATCGATGATGTCGCGATGGATGCCGGTGTTGGTGACGATGGCCTTGGCGACGTCGCCAATCGACGTGAACATGAGGCCAAGCACCAGATTGATGCCGATGAAGGCGACGCCGATGGTGACGGCGGCGCGAAAAGCCTTGCTGACCTTGGCGCCCAGAACCACGGCGATGACGAAAATGACAATTGGCAGCAGGATCGTCGGGCCAAGCGTATCGATGGCCCCTTTTAGGCCCGCGAGAACAGTATCCATTTTTCCTCCCCTGGAGCCGCGAGCCTTCGCTCGACGCCTCGCAATGATGCTCCATCCAGCCTTTGACGCCGTGGCGCAAAGACACTCCCCAATTTGCCCAGAGGCGAATGCTTCCCGACTGTCGCGTCGGTGAACATTTGCCTTTGTTGACAAACGAATGTTTTATTGGGGTTGTCCGCTGCAATGTCAATTGTTGGGCTTCGGCGAATCGAGCCCCGGCGGACGTGCCTTCCGAGACGATTTCGTGGGAAATTGCCGGTCGCGACCGGGTTTCGTTGGCAAATAGAACCCATTCCCTGCTATCCGACCCCAAATCACGAAGCTGTGGACATTCCTGCATGACCAACGTCGCCCTGACCGGGCTTGCCCGTGATCTCGCCAAGCGTGCCGCCGAGAACCGCCCGGTGCGCATCGGTGTCATCGGTTCGGGCGAAATGGGCACCGATCTGGTCACGCAGGGCATGCTGATGCCGGGCATTTCGGTCTGCGCCGTCTCGACGCGCCGCCCGCACACCGCGCGCGACGCTATCCGTATCGCCTATGGCGACGAAGCCATGGCGGTCGAAGCCGACACCGCCTCGAAAGTCACCGCGGCAATCGAGGCGGGAAAAATCGCCGTCACATCCAACGAGATGCTGGTCACCAATCCGCTGATCGACGTCGTCATCGACGCCACCGGCAAGCCGGGCGTCGCCGCCGATTTCGACCTCATGGCGATGGAGCACGGCAAGCATCTGGTGATGATGAACGTCGAGGCCGACGTCACCATCGGCTGCTATCTCAAGCAGCAGGCCGACCGGCTTGGCGTCGTCTATTCGGTGGGTGCGGGCGACGAGCCGTCGAGCTGCATGGAACTGATCGAGTTTGCGTCGGCGCTCGGGTTGACCATCGTGTCGGCCGGCAAGGGCAAGAACAACCCGCTCAACCACGATGCCGTGCCGGACGACTATCGCGCCGAAGCGATCCGCCGCAACATGAACCCGCGCATGCTGGTCGAGTTCGTCGACGGCTCCAAGACCATGGTCGAGATGTGCGCCATCGCCAACGCCACCGGGCTGGTGCCGGACGTCCCCGGCATGCACGGCCCCAAGGCCGATCGCGACGACCTCGCCAAGGTGCTGATCCCGCGCGAGGATGGCGGGCTGCTGTTGAAGAAAGGCGTCGTCGACTACACGGTCGGCAAGGGCGTCGCGCCCGGTGTCTTCGTCATCGTCGAAGCGACGCATCCGCGCATCATCGAGCGCATGGACGATCTTCATATCGGCCACGGCCCCTATTACAGCCTGTTCCGGCCATACCATTTGACCTCGCTGGAAGTGCCGCTGACCGCCGCCCGCATCGTGCTTTTCGGCAAGCCCGACATGGTGCCGCTGCCGCGGCCGGTTGCCGAAGTGTGCGCCGTTGCCAAGCGCGACCTTGCCCCCGGCGAGACCTTCGATGCGATCGGCGAGACTTGTTACCGCTCCTGGACGATGACCGTCGGCGAAGCCCGCGCCCAGCGCGCCGTGCCGGTCGGCCTGCTCGAGGGCGGCAAGGTGCTGAAACCGGTCACGAAAGGCGAATTGCTGACGGCGGATAATGCGTCGCCCGACCAGACGACGAGGCTGTTCGCCTTGCGCCGGCTGCAGGATGAGATGCTGTACGGGACAAACTGAGGATTTATCTCCCCAGTTCGACCGACCGCAGCCGCGCAGCCTCCACCGCTTGCGTCAGCAGATTGGTCAGCCGGTCCTCGCCCATCAGAACGGCCAGCGCCGCGGCCGTCGTGCCGTTGGGGCTGGTGACCTGCCGGCGCAGCACGCCCGGTTCCTCGCCGCTTTCGGCGGCGAGCGAGGCGGCGCCATAGACGGTCTGCATGGCGAGCAGCTTGGCGGTCGCCGTCGGCAGACCGGCCTTCTCGGCGGCAACCGTCAGCGCTTCGATGAAATGGAAAATATAGGCCGGCCCCGATCCGGACACGGCGGTCACCGCATCCATCAGGCCCTCATCGTCGATGGTGGCCACTTCGCCGCTCGCCGACAAAAGGTCGGCGACGAAACGCTTGGTGTCATCGGACACGAGCTTGTTGGAGAACACCACCATCATGCCCTTGCCGATCGCCGCGGGCGTGTTGGGCATGCAGCGCACGATCGGCGCGCGGTTGCCGAGGATTTCCTCGAAGGTGGCGGCAGGCGTGCCGGCGGCGATGCTGACGAAGGTGGTGCGGCCGTCGCCGAAGCGCTTGTAGGCGGCCGTGACGTCGCGGATCACCTGCGGCTTCACCGCGATGACGACGAGATCGGGCAGGGCATCGGCCGGTATGCTACCGGCATCGGCTGATGTCACGCAGCCCAGCGTTGCCGCGCGATTGCGCAGATCGGCATTGGGCTCGACCACGAAAACCGCCGACGGCGCGAGCTTGCCGGATTTCAGCCAGCCCGAGAGCATGGCGTAGCCCATATTGCCGCAGCCGGCGAGAACAAGCCTGATCGTCATCGAAAGCCCTCCAAAGGAAGGCCTTCACATAGACGCTGGCGCTTCCCTGGGGAAGCCCCATCAGGATCGCGAGCCACGATCGGGATCGCGCACCGCGATTGGCCGCAGCGACACTTGCCTGAGGCCGAGCACGCCGAGCACGAAGAACAGCCAGACCGGGTCGCCGCGATGGAAGAAGAAGCTTTCGAGGAAAGCGTTAAGCGCCGTGAACAGCACCACCATCATGAAGAAGTCGCCGAGAAAGATGTTTTCCCTGCGCAACGGAATGCGCATGTAGTCGCGCAGCGGCGCGATGAGGAAGGTGTAGACCGCCACGCATAGTGCCGGAATGCCCATCAGCACGGCGATGTCGAGATAGCCGTCATGGCCGTGCACGATGGTCCTGATGTCCCAGGGCCGGTCGAAGGGCTGGTCCTGGTTGAGCAAGAGCGGCGTGCCCCAGAAGCTTTCATAGCCGTAGCCGGTCCATGGCTTCTTCGCCAGCATGCTGCCGGCGAACTCCCACAGCGTCGTGCGGCCGGTATAGGTCATGCCGGGGAAATAGATCGCCGCCAGATGTTTTACAGGCGGCAGGAAGACGATGCCCAGCGTGCCGACCGCCGTGGCGATGATGGCCAGCGCAAACAGGATCGGCGTGCCGAGCCGCATGCCTATCAGGCTCGGGAACATGACGATCAGGATCGAGAACGGCACCAGGCCGGCTGTCGTCTTGGAGCCGGTGTGCAGCATGAAGATCATCGCCGCGAAGAAGATCCCGGCGCCCCAGTAGCGCTGCCCGCGCCGGTAGAGATAGAGGCCTGCGAAGCTGAGGCAGGCCATGACCGGCCCGGCAATGTTCTTGTGGGTGAACACGCCGCGCCACAGTCCGGCATGTTCGGGCTCCTGCGAGTCGGCTGTGTGCATCGCCTCGTGCGGAAAGACGATGAGGCCGAGATAGGAAAGGCCCATGACCACGACGGCGGTGAAGATGATCACCTTCGAGAAGGCTTCGGCGTCGCGCGGCAGCACCAGGATCGTCGCCATCGTCAGGATGCCGATCAGCGTGAAGGAGGCGGCGCGCATGGCCGAAGGCGGATCGGTCGACAGGATCACCGAGAGGAAAAAGAAGCCCAGCATCAACACCCAGGATGGGCTCAGCAGCGAGCGCACCACGCGCGGATCGGCAAAGGCCATCAGCGAGAAGATCGACATGGCGCCGAGCGAACCGAAGCCAAGCTGGTTGACGATGTCGCCGCCTTGACCGGTGAGTTCGGCGCCGCCCGGCTGGAACGGCCGGAACGACACCATGATGACGGTGAACAGCAGCGCGGCAATGGCGGTGGCCACGCCTTCGCGCGTGAACGCGTCGCCGAGCGGCGCGCGCTCAGTTTTTCTCAGGCTGGCGGTATTGCTCATTGGCATATCCGAATTCGGCCAGCACGCGGCCCAGCGCCACATGGACGGGGTAGATGGCGATCGCCGGCGATCGGGTCCGCGCCAGCCGGATCAGGCCGCGAAACGGCGAGGCGGCAAGCAGTGCCAGGCTCTTCAGCAACACTTTGGCGCCGGCCATTGGCGTGCCGGCGCGCTTCTTCTTTTCGACCAGTGTCGAGATGACGCCGTTGCGCAGGCTGCGGGCGCGGATCCAGTCGGCTTCGATACGCCGCGCCGGAACGGTTTCCAGCACCTTGGCCTCGGCGCACCAGCCCAGCACAAAGCCCTTTTGCACCGACCGGCTGAGAAAGTCGGAATCGCCGCCGCCCATGAAATTGAATCTGAGATCGAGAAAGGGCGGACCCATGGCGATCAGCACGTTGCGCCCGACCAGAAGATTGCCCGACGAATAGAGCGCCGGCACGCGTCCGGTTTCCCGGTAAGGCGGCGCGAACACCGGATGGTCTGCCCATCGCGCATGGGCGGGGTCGGCAAACACGGGCACCTGCGGGCCGCCGACAATGTCGGCGCCGAGCGTTTCGGCAGCCAGGCACATCCGTTCCAGCCACTGCGGATCGGCGATCTCGTCGTCGTCGATGACCAGCAGATGCCTGAAGTTCGGGAATTGCAGGATGGCTGTCTGCCAGCCGGCATTGTAGGCGCTGCAATTGCCGCGCTCGTGCGCGATGATCACCAGGCCCGGCATTTCGCCCCGCTCGAACAGCGGCAGCGCCGCCTTGGCGCCGGCCCGCGCCTCGGCTTCGTTCTCCATGACGATCACGGCAAAGCGTCTGCCGGTTTGCTGCGCGCGCAGCGACGCCAGCGTTTCCAGCACTTGCTCGGGACGCTTGAAGGTCGGCAAGGTGACGACGGCTTCGACGGCCTCGACGTCAAGCCGCGGCGTGCGTCCCGCGACCGTTACCGAGCCGTCCGATGGCAAAGGGATCATCCGTGTCCAGCCACATGGTGAGTTGGGCTCTGGTAGCACCACGGTTGATAAGGTTTCGTTAATCACCTTGTACGGAGAAGCCCGCCAGGCAGCGGCTTTCGGTCGTCGAATGTGCAGGCTTAATCAAGGGTTCACCGCACTTTGCTACCGGCTACACCACTGGATAGGTAAGATGCATCTGCTGTTCGCCACATCGATCGTGCCCGACGGCGCTCTCGCCTCGGGCTACGAGATCGCCAACGCTGCGATCATCGCTGCCTTGCGGCGCGCTGGCGCGCGCGTCACCGTCATCGGCTTTACCTGGCCGGGGAAGCCCGCGGCCGACCCCGAAAACACCGTGGTGCTGGGTGCGATCGACGTGCGCACGGAAAATGCCTCCGCGCGGCAAAAGCTGGCCTGGGTCGGCAAGGCGCTGCTTTCGGGCCTCACCTTCGCGTCGGTCAAGCTGCGCGCCGTGTCCGACAGCGATGTTCTCGCTGCCATTGAGCGTGCCGGACCGTTTGACGGCTATGTCTTGAATTCCGTGCAGTTCGCCGGCGCCTTCGAAAAGCTGTTCGCTGAGCGGCCTTCGATCTTCGTTGCCCACAATGTCGAGCATCTTTCGGCGCGGGAGAATGCCGCTGCCGCCGGCAGCCTCTTCCAGCGCCTGCTGTTTCGCCGCGAGGCGAGGCTGCTCAAGACCGTCGAAGAGCGTCTCTGCCGCCGGGCGCGCTTCGTCTTCACCCTGGCCGAGGAAGACCGCGCCGCGCTCGGTGTCGCCTCCGACAACCGCTCGGCGGTGCTGTCGCTGGTGACCGGTGCCCAGGCGCCAACCCTGAAAAGCCCGCGCCGCATCGACTGCGACGCCGCACTGATCGGCACCTGGACCTGGCAGCCGAACCGCATCGGCCTCGACTGGTTCCTGGGCAAGGTCGTGCCGCATCTGCGGCCCGATTTCCGCATCCGCATTGCGGGCCACATGCCTTCGGGCGTCGCGTCGAAGCACCCGGGTGTCGAATTTGTCGGCCGCGTGCCCGACGCGCAAGCTTTCGTGCGCGGTGCTGCCGTCATCCCGCTGATCAGCACCGCCGGCAGCGGTGTCCAGTTGAAGACCATCGAAACCTTCGAGCTCGGCCTGCCTTCGGTCGCCACCAGCCGTTCGTTGCGCGGCATCGACCACCGTCCTTCCAATTGCGTCGTCACCGACGATCCCGTTGCCTTCGCCAGGGCGCTCGAGGCTGCGGCGGCCGACATCCGCGACGTTGACGGCAGCGCGTTCCGGGGCTCGCAGGTCAAGGCGCTCGACGCTGCCATCCGGCTCGGCCTCGAAAAGCTCGCCCCTCTCAGGCAGGAGGCGTTTGCATGAACATGCATTCCGCCCGCGCCGCTTTCGGGCTCGACACGCTGAAGACGATCCTTGGCATCCCGGTGGTTGCGGTCCGCTGGAACGATGCCATCGCCCTGCTGAACCGGTTGATTGCCGAGCGGCGCTTCACCAAGGTCAGTTTCCTCAACGCCCACAACGCCAACATCGCCTATACCGACCCGGTGTTCGCCGAAGCACTCGATGATTTCCTCATCCTGCCCGACGGCATCGGCATCGATCTGGCGGCGAGGCTCCTCTACGGGGCGCCGTTTCCCGACAATCTCAATGGTACCGATTTCGTCCCGGCCTTCCTGCAGGCCTCGACGACGCCGCTGACCGTCGGGCTGCTCGGCGCGACGCGCGTCAACGCCGAAGCGGCGTCGGTCAAGCTGGCGGCACTGGCCGTGCAGCACCGGTTCGTGGTGATCCATGACGGCTATTTCCCCCCTTCGCAGGAGCAGGAAATCGTCGACCGGATTGCCGCGCTTCGGCCCGACGTGCTGCTCGTGGCCATGGGCGTGCCGCGCCAGGAATTGTGGATCGAACGCCATATCGACGCGCGCCATTGCACGCTGCCGATCGCCGTCGGCGCGTTGCTTGATTTCCTGAGCGGCGCGGTGCCCCGCGCGCCCTTGTGGATGCGCCGGCTGCGGCTCGAATGGCTGTTCCGGTTGGCTGTCGAGCCGGGCCGCCTGTGGCGCCGCTATGTGGTCGGCAACCCGCTGTTCCTGCTGCGCGTCGTCAGGCAGAAATTCTCGCTTGCGCCCGAAGCCGCGGGAGATACCAAATGAACAGCAGGTTCGTGCCAGGTGCCGCTGTCGAGCCAAGCCCGCTCCGGCAGACACCGACGGCGGCCATCGTGACGGCAAGCTATGCGCCCGATTTCGAGCGCTGTCGCCTGCTGTGCGAGACACTTGATCGCCACGTTTCTGGCGCGGCGCACCATTACATCCTGGTCGAGCATCGCGATGTCGGCCTGTTTCGCCAATTGGAGACCGGCCGCCGCACGGTGGTCGACGAGCGGGAATTGCTGCCGCGCTGGCTGCACGCCTTCGACGATCCGCTCAGCCTGTTTCGCCGGCGCGTCTGGCTCAGCCTGAAGACCCAGCCGCTGCGCGGCTGGCATGTGCAGCAGTTGCGCCGCATCGCCATATCAGCGCATGCATCTCAAGACGTGCTCATCTTCTGCGATTCCGATGTTGCCTTCCTGAAACCTTTCGACTGCGGCGCCTTCTGGCGCGACGGCAAGGTGCGCCTGTTCCGCCGCGACGCTGTGCTGGCGGACGAAGGTCATGAGGAGCATCGCATCTGGTCGCGCAATGCGGGATCGGCACTCGGCATCGACCCGTCCCGGACGTCGATCCATGACTACATCTCGACGCTGATCGCCTGGCGGCGCGACACCGTGCTGGCCATGTGCGGCGAGATCGAGAAGGTCCATGGCCGCAACTGGGTCGAGGTCGTCGGTTCGGCGCGCAAATTCTCCGAATGCATGATCTACGGCCGCTATGTCGACGATCTGCTGGACGGAGCCGGCCACTTCCACGGTTCCGAAGAGTTCTGCCGCGTGCACTGGACCGGCGAAGCGCTTTCGGATGACGAGTTCCGCCGCTTCGTTGCCGCCATGGCGCCGGAGCAGGTGGCGATCGGCATGCAATCCTTCATCGGCACCGATATCGGCCGCATCCGCCGTCTGATTGGGTTGGATTAGATCATCCCGAAAAGCGGAAACCGGTTTTCTCGGACAACGATTTCCGTTTGTCCAGAAGTCATGTACAAATGAGAAAGTCCTAGACGGGTTTGGCCGGCTTGCGCATCGCCGAATAGGTGAGCAGCGTCGAGGCGAGATACAAAAGCAGGAAGACGACATTGAGCGACAGCACCAGCTTCGGCGTGTCGAGGATGGTCGTCAGCACATAGGTCAGCAACAGCGCCTTCAATCCGGCGAGCAGGCCGAGATTGAGCGCCCGCACCAGCGTCTGGCCGCGTGCGAACAAAAGCTCGGCCTGGTATTCGATCAGATTGCGCAATCCCGGCACGCAGATCGCCAGCACCACCAGCGGGGCAGCCTCGGCGACATTCTTGCCGAGCGCATTGGGGAAGAAATGCAGCACGATGCCGAGCGTCAAGAGCGCCAGCGTCGACACCGCGAAAACGCCGCCTTCGATGCCGCTCTTGACCGCCAGCCGTGACAGCAGTTCCGGCGCGCGCATCATGCGCTGCACCAGCATCATCGAGAAGGTGCGGATCGGAATCGCCGTCAGGTCTACCAGCCGCATGATGATGGCGTAGATGCCGGCCAGATGCGGGCCGCCGATCGCCAGCACCAGCAGCTTGTCGAACTCCATCTGCAGGTAGAACAGCACTTCGGCGCCGGCCACATAGATGGAATCGGCCAATCGCCGAAGATACAGCTCGACGCGCAGCCGCAGCCTCTGGCGCGGGTAGAAGAAGCCGAAGGCAATCAGCAGCGAGGCGGCATTGGCGCCGATATAGAACCAGGACCATATCCAGACGCTGTGTTGCGCTGAGAACATGAACAGCACCGCGCCGAGCGCCCGCAGCGCGGTCGCCAGGATGGCCAGCAGCGCGGCGCGGCCGAACTTGCCCAGGCCGTTGTTGACGATCAGCGCCACCTCCACCGGCCGCCACAACAGCGCTTCGGCAAAGACGATTGCCGCAAACACCGACAGCGGCACGGTGTCGGCAAAGAAAAGCAGATAGACGCCGAACGAGGCCACGGCCAGCAGCGGCAGCGACAGCACGCCGAGCAGCAGGAAGCCGGCGGAAAAGGTGCCGATCAGATTGGGGCGGATGGTGGCGGTGCGGTAAAGCGCCGAGATGAACCCGAAAGCGAGGATGCGCGACAGCATGACGCCGGCCGCCGACGCGGTGGCGAACATGCCGAATTCGGATATCGACAGCGTGTTGGCCAGCGCGATGAAATAGGCCAGCGAAAACACCAGTCGCCCACCGGCACCGCTGATCGCTGAGAAATAGTCGCGAAGCAGCCCCCGTCGTTCGGCCAAAAAGCTGCCGATCCGGGCGAGGGGCCGCCTTTGCGGCCGGGCGAGGGGCCGCCTTTGCGGTATGTCACTGGCCTGCGTCATGTCTCAAGGAGAGCCTAGGCCGGAAAACTTAACGTGCCGTTCTGGCGGCTGGGCTTGTGTCGAAAATAGATGCAACCGAAACGAGAAACCGACGCTTCGGCGCGGGAAAATTAACCTTTTGTTTTCCATGCCTGTTTAGCGTGGCTTAACGAATGGCCAATCTCCGTTCGCAGGTCGCCAAGGGTAAAGTTCCAGACGATGGTCGACAGGGAAAACCGCGAAGACTGGAAGCGCGAGCGCTCGTTGCTGGCGCTGGGCCAGGCTGTGCGTGGCGACGAACCCGACGCGTCGCTGGTCTCGATCGGCGACCGGGCAGACCCGTCATGGCGCGAGGACGCCGCCACGCGTCATCGCCTCGCCCGCTCGCAGCGCGAGGCGCGCAACCCGAAACTGTCGGATCCGGTCGCGGCCGACGGGGATCGTGAGCAAGCGTACCGCGCGCAAACCTCGCCGCGGACACAGCCTAGTGCCGCCGAAACCGCTGGCGCTCGTCGCGCCGATCATACATCGGAACCTTACGCTGCAGGCGACGCATCGTTATCCCGAAACGACGGCACGGACAGCCAGCAGTGGAAGCCGCTGATCGATCCGATGCAGGTGGTGCGCGGTGTCGGCAAGTCGAAGCTGCTGATCGTGACGACGACACTGCTGGGCGCCGCGCTCGGCGTCACCATCGCGCTGTCGACGCCGAAGAAATATGAGGCCACCACCGAACTGATCGTCGACCCGCGCGACCTGAAGCTCACCGATCGGGACCTCACCCAGTCGGTCGTCGCTTCCGACGCCACGCTGGCCATCGTCGAGAACCAGGTCCGGGTGCTGACATCAGGCACTGTTCTCAACAAGGTCGTCGACAAGCTCAATCTGGTCAATGATCCGGAATTCAATGGGCAAGGCAGCGGCGGCCTCAGTGTCATGTCGCTCATTCGCTCCGTCCTGTCCCGCAATGATGGGCCGGGGGGTGTCGACGACAGCCGTCGCCGCGCGCTTGCTGTCGGCAATCTGGCTGAGAGCCTTTCGGTCGAGCGCGGCGGCAAGACCTTCGTCATCACCGTCAGCGCCACCACGCAGAATGGCGAGAAATCAGCGCTCATCGCCAACACGATGACGGATGTCTTCCTGCAGACTTTCGGCCAGATACAGTCGGACACCGCAGGCCGCGCCACCGACGAACTGACGGCCAGGCTCGACGAGTTGCGCAAGGGCGTCGAGGCAGCCGAGCGCAAGGTCGAGGATTTCAGGGCCACGCACGATCTCGTTGACGCGCAGGGCCATCTCATCAGCGACGACGAGATGCTGAAACTCAACGAGCAGCTGTCGGTCGCGCGCGCCCGGACCCTGGAACTCAACGCCCGGGCGGCCTCGGCGCGTTCGGTCGACGTCAATTCGGTTCTCACCGGTACCTTGCCGGAGGAGATCAACTCCAACACGATGAGCGATCTGCGTTCGCAATATGCGTCGCTCAAGCAGGAAGCTGACCGCGCCGCCATCCGGCTCGGCCCGCGTCACCCCGAACTCCAGGCGATCAATGCCCAGATTGCCGGCGCACGCGACCGCATCGCCTCGGAGCTGCGCCGCATCGGCTCGTCGCTGCAGGTCGACCTCAAGCGCGCCGTCCAGCTCGAACAGGATCTCGCCTCTCGCCTGGCGCAGCTGAAGGTCCGCAGCGGCGACGTCAACAGCGACCTCGTGTCGATGCGCGAACTGGAGCGCGAGGCGACCGCCAAGCGTTCCGTCTACGAACAGTACCTGCTGCGCGCCAAGGAGACCGGCGAGCAGAAGGACATCAACACCGCCAACATCAATGTGATCTCGAAGGCCTTCGCGCCGCTCGAGCCGAACGGGCCGTCGCGGGTCGTGGTCGCGCTCGCCGGCCTGTTGCTGGGTTTCGCCTCCGGCATTGGCCTCGGAGCCATGCGTGGCGCCTATGAGAGCCTGCGTGACACCGCCAATTCGCGCTCGCGTCGCGACCATGGCGCGGACGAACGCCGGACGCCTTACGAAGACAAGGCATATCGGGCAGCGCCGCCGCCGGCGCCGCCATTACCACCAGCGCCGCAGCCATCGACACCCCCGCCTGCATCACCACCGCCGGCCGTGCCACCGCCTGTCCAGCAAGCCGAGGCCTCGCCGGCAGAAGGTCCCGGCCGGATCGGTGCCTTGCTGTCGAGGCTGCACAAGTCCGTCTCCCGCAGGCCATCCCGGGAGGAGCCGTTCGATACCGTCGAATGGGCCTCTGCCGAAAACGGGGAGCCAACGCAGGATCCGCAATACCGCGCCTATCCCCGGCCGGCGCCGGCCTTCGAGCCCCGGCAGGCGGCCGCGACAGCATACCCGGCACCACCTTTCCAGCCCGGCGGCCATCCGCAGCAGACGGCGCAGCCGCCACTGCCGCCTCCCATGATGACGCAGCGGCCATATTCCGGGCCGCAGCTCTATCCCTACGCGCAGCCATTAGGCTACGCGCAGCAGCCGGGCTATCCCTATCCGCAATCGATGCCGGCCGCCAATGCCGGGCAGCAGTCCGATCCGGCTCAGCCCGCTTCCGAGTCCTATCCACAGCCGCCCGTCGCGCAGCAGCAGGCGCCTCAGCCTCATCAGCGATCGGCGGAGCCGTCGCAGGCCGTGGAGGATGCCGAGCAGCAAGCGCCAATCGAGGAAATCCGCGCCAGCCTGCGCGAATTCCGCGAAGCGGTTCGCGAACTGACCGAGAGCCGCACGCGCCGCCGCTACTTCTGAGCCACAAAAATCTGCGCGGTGCCGTACAAAAACATGCCGGTTTCGCGTAAACGGCATGGGACGGCGCTTTGGCGGGATTGCATGTTGGATTTTTCGTGAAGATGCCACGCTGTGAAAGATCGAAAAGCGCGTCGCTTCCGGAAGCGACGCGCTTGGGCATTCTGGTGTTGAGGGTGGTCCATGGCTGAAGTGATTGATGGCAAGAGCGTTGCCGGGGACGTTGTGGGGACGGTCAAGACCCTGACGGCTGAACTTGTCGCCAAGGGCAAGGCCAAGCCCGGTCTTGCCGTGGTCATCGTCGGCGAGGATCCGGCCAGTCAGGTCTATGTCGCGTCCAAGTCGCGCACCGCCAAGGAATGCGGCTTTCATTCCGTCCAGCATACGCTGCCGGCCGAAACCTCCGAAGAGGCATTGCTGAAGATCATCGGCGACCTCAACGCCGATCCGGCCATCAATGGCATCCTCGTGCAGCTTCCTCTGCCGGCCCACATTGACGCCGGCAAGATCATCCAGACCATCGCGCCGGAAAAGGATGTCGACGGCTTCCACTTCATCAATGTCGGCAAGCTCGGCACCGGTGAACTCGAAACAGCGTTCGTGCCTTGCACGCCGGCCGGCTCGATGCTTCTGATCGAGCGGGTGCGCGGCAAGGACCTGTCCGGCCTCAACGCCGTCGTCGTCGGCCGCTCCAACATCGTCCGCAAGCCGATGGCCAACCTGCTGCTTGCCGCCAACTGCACCGTCACCATCGCCCACAGCCGCACCAGGGATCTGCCGGCCTTGGCCCGCACCGCCGATATCCTTGTCGCGGCCGTCGGCAGGCCGGAGATGATCAGGGGTGATTGGGTGAAGCCAGGCGCCACCGTCATCGATGTCGGCATCAACCGCATCCCGGCGCCGGAAAAGGGCGAGGGCAAGTCCCGCCTCGTCGGCGATGTCGCCTATGCCGAAGCGGCCAGGGCCGCCAGCGCCATCACACCGGTGCCCGGCGGTGTCGGCCCCATGACCATTGCCATGCTGATGGCCAATACGTTAGCCTCCGCCTACCTTGCGGCCGGATTGAAACGGCCGTCCTTCTGACCCGCCAGAAAGCTGCAGCTTTGCCGAACCCCAGTGTTCCCTCAGAACGGCCGGTCATGACTGACCCCGTTCAAGGCGGCCGGCAGTTCGCATTCCTGCTGGTAGACAAGTTCTCCATGTTCTCGCTGGCTGCCGCGATCGATACGTTCCGGTCGGCGAACCGGTTGCTTGGCCGCGACTTCTACGGTTGGACCACGGTGTCGGCCGATGGCGATCCGGTGATGGCTTCCAATGGCCTGCCGCTCAAGATCGACTACGCCGTTGCCGACCTGCCGCCGGTCGATATCCTTTTCGTCTCGGTCGGGCTGACGACCGAATTCCCCGGCAAGAGCAAGGTGCTGGCGGCTTTGCGAAGCTGGGGCCGGCGCGGCAATGCGCTGGGTGCCCTGTCGGTCGGGTCCTACCTGCTGGCCGAGGCCGGCCAGCTCGAAGGCTATCGCTGCACCATCCATTGGGAAAACCGTGCCGGCTTCGTCGAGCGATTCCCCGACATCAACTGCACTGGCAACGTCTTCGAGATCGATCGCAAGCGCTACACCTGTGCCGGCGGCACCACTTCGATCGACCTGATGCTGGAGATCGTGCGCGGCGATTTCGGCTCGAACCTCGCCAATGGCGTCGCCAACCAGTTCCAGCACGAACGCATCCGCTCGGCCGGCGACCGTCAGCGCGTCGGACCCGAACGCGACCTGACCGGCAAGTCGGAGAAGCTCAGGCGCATCGTCGAACTGATGGCCGACCACCTCGACGAGCCGCTTTCGGCGGTACAGCTGGCCAAATCCGCCGGCCTTTCGGTGCGCCAGGTCGAGCGCCTGTTCCTGCGCCATCTCAGCGTCACGCCCGGCCGCTATTACATGCGGCTGCGGCTGGAGCGGGCGCGCGAACTGCTGCGCCAGACCAACATGCCGATCCTCGACGTGGCGATCGCGACGGGCTTCACCTCGCATTCCTACTTCGCCCAGAGCTATCGGCTGCAATTCGGCAGGCCGCCTTCGGAAGAACGCCGCACGACTTACTAAGCTGGTTTTCGTTTTCGTTGAGAGTTCGGCATTCGGCCCCGCGCATCGGGCCAGGGCTATGAATTCGGGTTAATGGGTTCTTTCGGAGCCTTCGCCGCGCGTAGGTTGACGGGTGCATCAAACGAAAAACCCGCCTATTGCGGCGGGTCACCGGCGCAAATCAGCACCATAGCCAAATATGTACCTTAGCTGAGGTCATGGTGTCAAGAAAAAATTCCTATTGCCGGGGAAAAGGCTGCCGACCCCGCCGAACTGGCCGCCGTCAGGACTTTTGTTAAGCTGGGTCCGCAGCCCTGCGCACCGGGCGCCCGGACTTGTGTCCCGGCGCCGCGTCAAATAGCTTGCCGCCCGGATCAGGGGCGGATTTAGGAGATTTCGATGGCGGGACTTGCACGGGGCGTCGCTGCGGCGATCCTCCTTTTGTCGATGACGACGTTCGGCTTCGCCGCAAACAAGGTCATCATCATTCTCGATGCCTCCGGCTCGATGTGGGCGCAGATCGACGGCAAGCCCAAGCTCGAAATCGCCCGCGAGTCGCTTCGAACCGTGCTTCAATCGGTCCCCACCGACGACGAGATCGGCTTCATGGCCTATGGCCACCGTGAAAAGGGCAGCTGCGACGACATCCAGCTGATCGTGCCGCCGCAGGCAGGTTCGGGCAGCGCCATTTCGGCCGCCGCCGACAGCCTGAAATTCCTCGGCAAGACGCCGCTGACGGCGGCGGTCAAACAGGCGGCCGAGGCGCTGAAATACACCGAGGACAAGGCGACCGTCGTGCTTATCACCGACGGGCTCGAAACATGCGGCGGCGACCCCTGCGCGCTTGGCAAGGAGCTCGAGGCATCCGGCGTCGACTTCACCGCCGATGTCGTCGGCTTCGGCCTCACCGCCGACGAGGGCAAGCAGATCGCCTGCCTCGCCGACAACACCGGCGGCAAATACATCCAGGCCTCCGACGAGAAGGCGCTGCAGGAGGCGCTTGCCGAGACCGTGGCAGCACCAGCGCCGGCTCCTGAACCGGCTCCGGCACCTGCGCCGGCACCCGCGCCCGAGCCGGCCAAACCGGACTTCAATTTCCTGCCGATAGCGGTGCTTGCCGAGGGCGGCGATTCCGTCACTGACGGCAACGCCTGGGAGATCTACAAGGCGAAACCCGACGGTACGCGCGGCGACTACGTCAGCACCGAATACGGCGCCTACAAGGCCAATCTGGAACCGGGCGACTATATCGTCGTGGCCAGCGACGGCCAGGCCAAGACCGAGCAGAAAGTCAAGATCGAGGCGGGCCAAGTCTACGCGCCTCTCTTCAACTTGAATGCCGGCACGCTCATCATCCATCCGCGACCGAGCGAGGGGGCAGATGTCGTCGATGGCGCGGCCATCGTCATCGATTATCCGGGTGCTGACATGCCCGCCACCTTCTATGGGACCACGAAAGCCGTGTTGCCGGCCGGCGACGAGAAAGTGACGGTCACGATCGGCCAGGGCGTGGCTACCGAAACGATTCCGCTGGCTGCCGGCAAGACCGTGGAAAAGGACATGATTGTCGGTGTCGGCCATGTCGTTGCCAATGCTTATTATGCTGCCGGCGGCGACAAGGCGGACGGTTCAGGCATCGGCTTCAAGGTGCTCAAGGCAAAAAAGAAGATCGATGGAACCAGGGACGAGGTGACCTATGCCTACGGACCCGACAGCAAATTCGATCTGCCGGCCGATGACTATGTCTTGATTGCGACGGTTGATCTCGCCGTTGTCGAGCAGCCGTTCACCGTCAAGGTCGGCGAATTTCAGGATCTGAAAATCGCAATGAATGCCGGCGTGCTGGCGATCACCGCGCCGGGAGCCTCGAAGATCGAGATTTTCGAGGCCAAAAAGGACATCAACGGCAACCGCAAGTCGCTTGGCTATGCATTCGACCAGAAGTACCAGGCAGCGATCCCGGCGGGCGACTATGCCGTCGTCTCGGAGAAATCCGACAACAGTTCGAAAGAAGGCAACGTGACGGTCAAAGCCGGCGAGCGAGCTGAGCTAACCGTGCAATAGAATCGTATGCACAACCGCAAGAGGGCGGCCAAGTGCCGCCCCTTTTCATGGGTTGCGCAGAACTGCCGTCAGGCCGTGCCGAAGGCGCTGGCGCCATGATCGGCGCGGCCGACCAGTTGCCGGAAGCCGGCAAACAGCTCGCGGCCGAACCCGAACTCGTTGCCGATGAGATCGGCATCCGCCGTCCGGCGCAGCGCGAAATCGCCGGCCGGCACCAGCACTTCCAGCGTGCCGGCATCGGCGTCGAGCCGGATGATGTCGCCTTCATGGATCCTGGCGATAGGACCCTCCTCGACCGCTTCCGGTGTGACATGGATCGCTGCCGGCACCTTGCCGGAGGCGCCCGACATGCGTCCGTCGGTGACCAGCGCCACGCGCTGGCCGCGGTCCTGCAGGATGCCGAGCACGGTGGTCAGCTTGTGCAGCTCCGGCATGCCATTGGCCTTCGGCCCCTGGAAGCGGATGACGGCGATGAAATCGCCGGTCAGCGTGCCTGCCTTGAACGCATCGTTCAGCCCTTGCTGGCTGTCGAAGACCCTGGCCGGCGCCTCGATGACACGCCGCTCCGGCTTCACCGCGGAAGTCTTGATGACGGCGTGGCCGAGATTGCCTGACAGCACCTTTAGGCCGCCGGTCGCCTGGAACGCCTTGTTGAAAGGCGCCAGCACCTTTTCGTCGCCGCTTGTCCGCGGCGAGGCTTCGCGCACCACGCCTCCGTCGGCGCCGAGCTTTGCCTCGACCGCATAAGGCCGCAGGCCTTCGCCCCACACCGTCTGCACATCCTCATGCAGGATGCCTTCGTCGAGCAGTTCGCGGATCAGGAAGCCGAGCCCGCCGGCGGCGTGGAAATGGTTCACGTCGGCGAGGCCGTTCGGATAGACCCGCGCCAGCAGCGGCACCGCTTCCGACAGGTCGGAAATATCCTGCCATGTGATGGCGATGCCGGCCGCCGCCGCCATGGCGATCAGGTGGATGGTGTGATTGGTCGAGCCGCCGGTGGCATGCAGGCCGACGACGCCGTTGACGATCGAGCGCTCGTCGATCATCCGCCCGACGGGCGTATAGGCGTTGCCAAGCGCAGTAATCGCCAGCGCCCGCTTGGTCGCCTCGCGGGTCAAAGCCTCGCGCAGCGGCGTGCCTGGATTGACGAAGGACGCGCCCGGCGTGTGCAGGCCCATGATCTCCATCAGCATCTGGTTGGAATTCGCCGTGCCGTAGAAGGTGCAGGTGCCCGGTCCATGGTAAGATTTGGACTCGGCCTCCAGCAGTTCGGCGCGTCCGGCCTTGCCCTCGGCGTAGAGCTGGCGGACCTTGGCCTTTTCGTCATTGGGCAGGCCTGATGTCATCGGTCCGGCCGGAATGAACACCGCCGGCAGATGGCCGAAGGTGAGGGCGGCGATCACCAGCCCCGGCACGATCTTGTCACAGACGCCGAGATAGACGGCGGCGTCGAACATGTTGTGCGACAGGCCGATCGCGGCGGCCATGGCTATGACATCGCGCGAAAACAGCGACAGCTCCATGCCGGGCTGGCCCTGGGTGACGCCGTCGCACATCGCCGGCACGCCGCCTGCCACCTGGGCGATGCCGCCGGCTTCGCGGGCTGCATCCTTGATCAGCGCGGGGAAGCTCTCGAACGGCTGATGCGCCGACAGCATGTCGTTATAGGAGGTGATGATGCCGAGGTTCGGCACCTTGTCGGCGCCCAGCGCGAGCTTTTCCGAAGGGCTGCACACCGCAAAGCCGTGAGCGAGGTTGCCGCACGACAAAACGGCCCGGTTGGCGGCGCGGTTCGACGCCTCGGCTATGCGGCTGAGATAACGCTCGCGGCCGGGCTTAGAGCGCTGGCGGATGCGTTCGGTGATGGCTTCGATGTCGCGTCTGGCGGTCATGGTATCGGTCCTTTCAGGCGAGGTCCCGGAAACATCCTCCCGCCGTTTGCCGGGCCCGGTGTAAATCGAGAATCAGGGTGCCCAGAAAACCTCTACGGGCTTTTGCGCTGCGTCGAGCACGGCGCGGATTGGCTTTCGCGGCCCGGGCGCCACCGCGCCGTCGAAGGCGATACGCTTGTCCTCACCCTCGATGTGCAGCGCGATGAAGCCGGCTTCGACGATGCGGGCCAGCGACAGGGTCAGCCGCGGCTCGCCCGCACTTGCCGCATGAACCGGCAGCACGATCCTGTCGGAAGACGGGTCGAGCAGCGTTGCCAGGTCGACGGCATCGGGAAAGAACGAGGCGGTGTGGCCGTCCGGCCCCATGCCGAGCACAACGACATCGAGCGGCCAGGGCAAGGATCGGAGCGCTGCATCGTCGGACGAGGCCGCATCCTCGATGCTGGTGGCTTCGTGATAGAGCGGCACGAAACGAGCCGCCTTGGCCGCGTTCTGCAACAGATTGGCGGCCACCAGCCCGGCATTGGAGCGTGGCGAGGAGGCCGGCACGAAACGCTCGTCGACCAGCGTCACGATCACCTTGTCCCAGGCGATGGGTATCGCTGAAAGGGCGGCGAAGAATTTTGCCGGCGTGGTGCCGCCGGAGACGGCGAGCAACCCCGTGCCGCGCTCGGCGATCGCCTTGGTCAGTCTGCCTGCAACATGGCCGGCCAGGGCTGCCGCCAGTTCCTGGCGCCCGCTGAAGCCGTTCCAGCTGTAGGCGGCGCTGTTCAATTGCTCTCGTGCCATGTCCGCCCGTCACGTTCGATCAGCGCTATCGAGGCCGATGGACCCCAGGTGCCCGCCGTGTAGCCCTGCGCCTCCTGCCTGGCACTTTCCCAGGCATTCTGGATCGGGTCGATCCATTTCCACGCCGCCTCGACTTCGTCACGGCGCATGAACAGGGTCTGGTTGCCACGGATGACGTCCATGATCAGCCGCTCATAGGCGTCCGGTGCGCGGCCGTCGAAGGACTGCGCGAAACTCATGTCGAGCGAAATCTGGCGCAGCCGCATGCCGCCCGGGCCCGGATCCTTGATCATGATGAACTGCTTGACGCCTTCGTCCGGCTGCAGCCGGATGACAAGCTGGTTGGCGAAGATCGGTCCGGCGCTGTCGCCGAAGATCGAATGCGGGATCGGCTTGAATTCGATGACGATTTCCGAAACCCGCGTCGCCAGCCGTTTGCCGGTACGCAGATAGAACGGAACGCCCGACCAGCGCCAATTGCCGATCTCGGCCTTGATGGCGACGAAGGTCTCGGTGTTGCTGTCCTTGCCGAGTTCCTCGACATAGCCTTTCACCGGTCCGCCGGCCGAAGCCCCGGCGCGATACTGCCCGCGCACGGTGTGCTTCGGCGCTTCGTTGCCGTTGATGCGCTTCAGTGCCCGCAGCACCTTCAGCTTTTCGTCGCGAACGGCGTCGGCATCCATCGACGACGGCGCTTCCATGGCGACGAGGCACAAGAGCTGCAGCATATGGTTCTGCACCATGTCGCGCAGCGCGCCGGCCTTGTCGTAATAGGTGACGCGGTCCTCCAGGCCGACGGTCTCGGCCACGGTGATCTGGACATGGTCGATATGGGCTGAATTCCACAACGGTTCGTAGAGCGCGTTGGCAAAGCGCAGCGCCATCAGGTTCTGCACCGTCTCCTTGCCGAGATAATGGTCGATGCGGAAGATCTGGCTTTCGTGGAAGTCGTCGCCGACCAGGTCGTTGAGCTTGCGTGCCGAATCGAGATCGCGGCCGATCGGCTTTTCCAGCACGATGCGCGAGTTCGGCGTGATCAGATTGTGCTCTTTCAGCTTGTGCGAGATGTCGCCGAACAGCGCCGGCGCCACCGCCAGGTAGAAGGCGCGGATGCGGTCGCTGTCGCCGATCGCCTTCTTGAGCTTGTCGAAGCCGGCGCCGCTCGTCGCATCGGCGGAGACGTAGGACAGCCGCGCCAGAAAGGTCTTCAGTTCCTTGGCGTCGATGTCGGCCGGTTTGACGTGGTCCGAGATCGCCTGCTTGGCGAAGGCCTGGAATTCTTCGTCGCTCATCTTCGAGCGCGAGGTGCCGATGATGCGTGTCGGCTCCGAAAACTGATGGTCGCGCTGGCGATAATAGAGCGACGGCAGAAGCTTGCGCTCCGACAGATCGCCGGTGCCGCCGAAAATGATGAAGTCGAAAGGATCGACGGGGATGATCTGGCTGGTCATGGTCTGTCCGCTCTGACGCCGGTCGCTGTGACGCGGCTGATATAATCTAATCGATTTAAATTTTCCAGTGCCATGGTGTCACATCTGGGTGTATGCGCCTGCCCCTTGACAGTCCGATGACCCAGAGGCTTGTCGACAGGCGCGGCACCGGAAGCCTTCGCAGTTGCAGCATAGAGCGGGATCGACGCGAAAGCCAAAGGAGAAATCGGCGATGGCCGCACATCTTTCGAGCAATCCGGCCAGAAGCCACGGGTTCGCGCGGATGTGCGCTATCGGCGCGCCGGTTGATCGTCATCAATCATGAGCGGGAAAAACATGCGTCTGGAAAACAAGGTTGCCGTCATCACCGGTGCTGCGTCCGGTTTTGGCGAGGGCATCGCCAGGCGCTTTGCGCAGGAGGGTGCCAGGGTCGTTGTCGCCGATCTCAACGCCAAGGACGCGGAGCGCGTCGCCGGCGAGATCGGCGAAGCGGCGATCTGGACCCAGACCGATGTCTCGCTGCGCTCCGAATTCGACGAGATGATCTATGCCGCCAAAAGCGCATTCGGCCGCATCGACATCATGGTCAACAATGCCGGCTACACCCATCGCAACGGCGACATGCTCAATGTCGACGAGGAGACCTTCGACCTGATAACCGCCGTCAACATGAAGGCGATCTATCACGCGGCACTCGCCGTGGTGCCGATCATGGAGCGGCAGGGCGGCGGCGTCATCCTGACCACGGCCTCCACCGCGGGTCTGCGGCCGCGCCCCGGCCTCACCTGGTACAATGCGTCGAAAGGCTGGGCGATCACCGCCACCAAATCGATGGCGGTGGAACTGGCGCCGAAGAACATCCGCGTCAACTGCCTCTGCCCGGTTGCCGGCGAGACCGGCATGCTGGAGAAATTCATGGGCGCCGACACACCCGAAATCCGCGAGAAGTTCCGCGCATCGATCCCGCTCGGCCGGCTCTCGACGCCGCTCGACATCGCCAACGCCGCACTCTGGCTGGCCTCGGACGAAGCCGCCTTCATCACCGGCGTGGCGCTGGAGGTCGACGGCGGCCGCTGCATCTGAACGCCTGGGTAGCAGGCCAGGATCTCATCCGCTGCAATACCAGGACAAGCGCAATCTCACGGCAATCGAGGATCAACCCCGCCAACAATGAGACCTACACCTATACGGCCAACGGCTTCATCGAGAATGCCGATGGGCCGTGGGGCAGCCTCACCTATACGATCGACGGTGTCGGCAACATCACCCAGCGCACCGTAACCATTGGTGGCGTCACCTCTATCGATACCTACAGCCTTCAGGGCGGCTCCAGCCGGCTGACCGGCATCCTCACCGGCGGCGCACCGAGCCGCGGCTTCCAGTCGGACCTTGCCGGCAACGTCACGCAGGACGCGACCGTCTCGCCGGAGCTCACCAAGACCTACAGCTACAATGCCGCCGGCCAGCTTTCGGCGGCCACCGTGAACAGTACGGCGGCAGGCAGCTACATCTACGATTATCTGTCGCGGCTGGTGTCTCGCACCATCGCGGCCTCGTCCACCTTGCATATGGTGCACGACCTCGACGGCAATGTGATCGCCGAATACGATGCGTCCGGCGCGCTGATCACCGAATACGTCTGGGTCGAAGGCAGGCCGCTGGCGATGGTCGCCGACGCCGGCACGACGCCGGTACTCTATTACGTGCTGACCGACCAGCTCAAGCGGCCGGTCATGATGACCGACCAGGGTCGCAATGTCGTCTGGCAGGCGAGCTATCTGCCCTTCGGCGAGGTACGTAGCATCAGCGGCACCGCGACGCTCAACCAACGCTTCCCCGGCCAGTGGTTCCAGATGGAAACGGGGCTGGCCTACAATTGGCACCGCCATTATGATGCTTCCATCGGGCGCTATCTGCAGCCCGATCCGCTCGGTATGCCGAATGGGCCGTCAAGGTGGGCGTATGTCGGCAACAGCCCGCTGATGAAGGTGGATCCGAGCGGGTTGTATTGGGTTCCAGGTCCAGGAGGGAATCGATGGTGGTGTTGGGGTGGCAATCCCTTGGACTGCGTTTTACGTCCCCCCCGCAGCCAGGGCCACAATCTTGCCCGATGTCGTCGGAACGGCGTACGACGCCTCCGCCTCCGCCGCCAGCTGGGCCGCCGGATGACGACCCTTGTGAGGAACAGCTTGCCGCTGATGAGGCACAGTGCCAATTGCTATCCTCGGGCGTGGTGGCGGGCGCACAACCAAAGCTGGTAGAAATTGGTATGCAGCTTGTATGGCAATAGCCAGTGAAAGATATGCCGCTTGTAGGGCAGGGAAACCCTTGCCGCCGTTTCCAATATGGAAAATGTAGCTATGAAATTTCTATTTCGGGAGAGGCTGGAAGTTTTGAACTCAGATGATTTATTTGAGTTTGGAATAACAAAAATCAATAAAAATAAAAGCGAAGGAGATTTATATGAAACAGAGGCAATCTTCATAAGAAACGGAAAAGTAACATCAAGAATAAAGTTGACTGGATTGAGTGAATTTAAGGTTATAATGAGCTCGTTATCCTATTTTGGGTCAAAATTAAGGGGAATAGCAAAAGACGAATCGATTACTTTTGATTTTAATGGATTAACATTTGACCAATATATACCAATAAACAAAAATTTAAGGTTGATTTGGGATGAATGATTTAAAGAAGAGATAAACAACGATTGTAGGGAATTGCGGTGACAGTGCACTTTTATTCTCGATGGTGGACTGTGGTCGAAGAAAATCCCCGATGATTCATCGGCCTCTTGCGAGTGCCAATCCGCCGGCTTCGCCCTCGTCGCTGTCCTTGTCTTCCTCCTCATCGTCTCCGCCATCACCTCGACCTTTGCCTTGACCGCCTGGACGCGGCTCAAGATCGCTTCGAATGAGACCGAAAGCCAGCGGTTCGGCCTGCTCGCCGAAGGCCTGACCAACGTGCTGGCCGCGCGCCTGTCGAGCGCCGGGCCGGACATCGGGTTGCCGCTCAATTTCGAGCCAGTCTCCTGCGTGGTCGGCAATCTGACCGTCGTGACGCGGCTGCAGGGGCATTCGGGCCTGATCGATCTTAACGCCGCCGATCACACTCTGCTTGTCCAGGGTTTCGCCTCGCTCGGTGTCGATCCGGAGATGTCCAACTGGCTTGCGATCGCGGTCGAATATTCGCGCAGCGGCGCCAGCATCTTTGCCGCGGTGGCCACGCAAAAGGTCGAAGTCGTGGGTGGTTTCAAGCATGCACCGTTCGAATCCGTCGCTGAGCTGCAGGACTTTTCCAGGCTGCGCTCGATCTCCTTGCCTGATCTCTACAGCACATTCACGGTCAATTCGCGGCGCGGCGATCTGGTCGTAAGTCGAGCCGGCCCCACGCTGGCCAACTTCGTCAAGGCCGGAACATCGGCAGGTGCAAAGATACCCGAGCAGGCCTTCACGATCGAGGTTTCCGTCAGCCGGCGAGGGTCGGCAATCGTCGGTTCCGCCGGCTATGTCTTCGAAAGCCGTTCGGGCGATCAAGCAAGCCTGCTCCGCACTGCAGCGGTTTTGGGAACGATAGGCGCCAAGACAAGGGGCGTGCCTCACCCAAGGCGGTAGACGTCAGGCGCCGGTCTTGATGTAGCTCTTGTAGATCCAGCCGGTCTTGCCGTTGTAGGTGATCTGGCACCATTTCTTGCAGCTCATCACCTGCACCGAGGTTTTGGCTGGCACCGTACCGATGGCGGCGGCATTTTTCTTCGGGCCGCTTCGCATGGTCACGGCCCTCAGGATGCGTCCTGTTCCGGCGGCTGCGGCTTTCCTTGGCTTCGCCTTGGCCTGGCTGTCATCACCTTCTGCCGCTGGCTCTTGAGCCGGCACTTGCGGTTGCACCTCGGGAATGGCGGCGGTTTGTGCGCCGTCGGGATGGTTGCCCGCGGTTGCGCCGGGCGCGGCTACCTTGGCAAGTTCGGTGGCGGCATCGGTATCGGCTGCCGGCTGCGCGAATGCCGCCGTTTGCTTGTCGGGTGCCTTGTCCGCCACCTGGCTGGGAGCAGTCGAATCGGACGCGGATGCGGCCTTCAGCTGGGAACCGGTCCAGCGTGGGTCATTGGCGGCGAGTGCGGGAATGTTGTCTTGCGCGGCCGCCACAGTTGTTGGAATTGCGTCGGACTTGCGCGCCTGCGGTACGGCTGCCGCAGCGACCGCGGCCCCAACCGGGGTTATTTTCGTCGTCTTCACCGGAACCGTTGGAATGGTCTGTTCGGGGCTCGCTGCCGCTTGCCTGTCGCTGGCCGGCAGCGCCAGCCACAGCGCCACGGCGGCGACGCCAAGCAGTGCGGCGGTGCCGATCGCGGCAATCACCAGATGCGAGTTCGAACGGACTTCCTGCCAGAAGGACGGCCGCATGTCGTATCCGAACTGCATGGCAAAGCGCCGACGTTCCGGCGTACCGAAACTGAAGGGCTCTCTCACTCTTGCCACCTCCATAAGCGGGCCGACGTTCTTTCAATCGGTGCCGGAAGTCCGGCGTCTGATCCGCATCGGTCCCAAAAACAACGCGGGCAGGCCCGCAACAATCCCCGAACAATCGCCCAGAACCGGCAGCTTTCGCCTGCGATTGTGGCATCAGTACGCCAACATAGAGGATTCTGCGCCTTTGCGGGAAATTGCGCAATGCGTCGCACGGGCAACAAATGTTACAACAAATATTACAATATTACATCAGGCCGGCCGGCTAGATCCTGTCGCGCAGCGCAAACCAGTTGAGCGCCAGGAACAGCAGCGGCGTGCGGAAACGCCGGCCGCCAGGGAAAGGCGGGATTTTCAGATCCTCGATCAGCTTCAGCCGGTCGCGGTTGCCGGCAACGGTTTCGGCATAGAGTTTACCGAAGTAGTTCGACAGCATGACGCCGTGGCCGGAATAGCCGCCGGCCGAGATCACATTGGGCATCACTTCGCGCACGAACGGCTTTCTTGGCACCGTGATGCCGACATAGCCGCCCCAGCCATGCGTGATCTCGACATCCCCGAGCGCCGGATAGAGTTCCGCGATCTGGCGGCGGATGTGGATGTGGATATCCCGGGGATCGTTGACGCCATAGACCTCGCGTCCGCCAAACAGCAGCCGTCCGTCCTTCGATTTGCGGAAATAACGCACGACGAAGCGGGAATCGTCGACCGCCTCGCCGCCCGGCAGCACGTCCGAGTGCGTATCCAGAGGCACCGTCGCGCCGATGAACGAACCGATCGGCATGACGTGCGCGGCACTCACCGGCTCGAGCGTGCCCCCATAGGCGTTGACCGCGATCAGGCATTTCTGCGCCGTCACCGTGCCTCTCGGTGTCGAAACCTTGACCTTGCCGCCACTGGAAATGATGCCGGTTGATTGAGTCCCCTCGAACAGCTGCGCGCCTGCAAGCGCTGCCACCCGCGCCGTGCCGATCACCAGCTTCATCGGATGGATGTGCCCTGTGCCGGTGTCGCGCGTGCCGCCGAAATAGGCGGTCGAGCCCAGCCGCTCCGCCGTCTCCCTGGCATCCATGAACGAGATATGCGGGTAGGAAAAACGGCTCGCCATGATCTCGGCATGCGCCTTGTAGTCATCGACATAGCGCGGCTTGTGCGCCACCGAGAGCTGGCCCGGCATATAGTCGATATCGATCTGGTTGGCGGCAGTGAATTCGAGGAGATGCGCCTTCGCCTCTTCGGCAAGATCAAACAGCGCCTTGGCGCGGGACAAGCCGTACTCGGCTTCCAGGTCCTCGGCCCAGACGCGCTGGCCGGTGCCAAGTTGGCCACCATTGCGCCCGGAGGCGCCATCACCGAAGCGATACGCCTCGATCAAAACGACATTGGCGCCCGCCTTGGCCAGATGCGCTGCCGCCGACAGGCCGGTAAAACCGCCGCCGATGACAACGACGTCGCATGTCCGGTCGCCATCCAGCGCCGGGTATTCAGGCCGCGGGCCGGCCGTGTCCTCATACCAGGAACGGCCGGGGGAGATCGGGGATTGGTAGGGCATGATGCTCGCAGGCAGTAGGGCAGTAGGGCAGTAGGGCAGTAGGGCAGTAGGGCAGTAGGTGGGGACTATTCTGGGGACAATTTACGGATCAGAAGCCGCAAGAGCGTTCCGACGCTCTCACTGCGGGCCATCAATGATTCGATCGTCTCGTGCGAGGCGATTCCGACGCGTTGCGCGATCAGCAGATGGGTCTCCAGTTCCTTGAGTGATCCCTGGGCGATCCTGAGAAATTGCTGATAGGAAGCTCGGCTTTCTCGCCCGTAACCTTCGGCAATGTTGGCGGGAACGGAGGTGGCTGCACGGCGTACCTGAGTCGTCAGGCCGTAGAGCTCATCCCTTGGCCAAGCTCTGGTTGTTTCGTAGATCGATACCGCCAGATCCATAGCTTGCTGCCAGACAATTAAATCCCTGTACGATTCAATCTTGGCCGTCATCCTTGCCCTACTGCCCTACTGCCCTACTGCCCTACTCCCCTGCTCCCCTACACATTCAGTAACAAATACTCCCGCTCCCACGGACTGATCACTTCCATGAAGGTCTCGAATTCCGCGCGCTTGATCGCCGCATAGGTCGCGGCGAACGACTTGCCCAGATGAGCGCAGAGTTCCTCGTCGCCCTCGAACAGGTCGACGGCTTCGAGCAGGCCGCGCGGCAGGTCGATCTCGTCGGCATTGGCCGTTGTCAGGACCGGGGGCTCGGCCTTGATCTTGTTGGTGATGCCGATCAGCCCGCAGGCAAGCGATGCCGCCAGCGCCAGATAGGGGTTGGCATCGGAGGACGGGATGCGGTTTTCGACGCGCCGTGCCGCCGGATCCGAACGTGGCACGCGAAACGCCGTGGTGCGGTTGTCATAGCCCCATTTGTTGTTGACCGGCGCCGACGCCGCCTGTGTCAGCCGGCGGTAGGAATTGACATAGGGCGCGAACATCACCAGCGCGTTCGGCACATGCTTCTGCATGCCGCCGATAAAGTGGAAAAAATCGTCGGTTTCCGAGCCGTCAGCGGCCGAAAAGATGTTCTGTCCGGTCTTCTTGTCGATGATCGACTGATGGATGTGCATGGCGGAGCCGGGTTGCCCCTGGATCGGCTTGGCCATGAAGGTGGCGTAGATCTCGTGCTTCAGCGCCGCCTCGCGAATGGTGCGCTTGAACATGAACACCTGGTCGGCCAGTTCGATCGGGTCGCCATGGCGTAGATTGATCTCCAACTGGCCGGCACCTTCCTCGTGGATCAGCGTATCGATCTCCAGGCCCTGGCTTTCGGAGAAATGATAGATGTCGTCGATCAGTTCGTCGAATTCGTTGACGCCGGCGATCGAATAGCCGGCGCCGCCGCCGATCGCGCGTCCCGACCGGCCAACCGGCGGGGTCAGCGGATAGTCCGGGTCGGGATTCTTGCGCACCAGGTAGAACTCGATCTCGGGCGCCACCACTGGCTTCAGGCCGAGCTTGTCATAGGCGGCCACCACACGCTTCAACACGTTGCGCGGCGTGAACTCGACCGAGCGTCCGTCTTGGTGGACGAGGTCGCAGATGACCGCGGCCGTCGGGTCTTCTTCCCAGGGCACCACCGTCAGCGTCGACAGGTCGGGCATCAGTTTGAGGTCGCCGTCGTCTTCGGGGTAGTGGAAGCCGTTGCCATCCTCGGGGTAGCCGCCGGATATCGTCGTCATGAAGACTGCCGACGGCAGCGCCAGCGAGGTGTTGGAGGTGAATTTCTTCGATGGCATCATCTTGCCACGCGCGACGCCTGCCTGATCGGGCGTGATGCACTCGATGTCCTCGATGCCGCGCCATTCCAGCCAGGCGCTGACTTCCTTCCAGTTCTTGACGCCTCGTTGGTTTTTCACGAAGGCAGGCGTGCGGGCGCGTCCTCCGCGGCTCGACGGACGGACTTCCTTTTTTGCAGGCGGCATCATTCACCAGATTGGGTTGCGGATTGTGGAGTATAGCCGTGCCCTCCTATGGAAGGGAAGGGGAGCCGCGTCGGGCATTGCCCGGTGCGGTTGAAAATCACGCCAATCGGCTTAGTTTCGGCCGTCCCAATTCCAATCGAGGCGTTCAATGCGGCGCAATGACAAACTGACGACGATCGGCTTCGACGCCGACGACACGTTGTGGCAGAACGAGCAGTTCTTCCGGCTGACGGAAAAGCGCTTTGCCGCCATGCTCGTCGACCATGGCGAAGCGGAGCACATCTCGGCACGATTGCTGGAGGCCGAAAGGCGCAACCTCGCTGTCTATGGCTTCGGCATCAAGGGATTTACCCTGTCGATGATCGAGACGGCGATCGAGGTCACGCAAGGCCGCGTGCCGGGCTCGGTCATAGCGGAGATTCTCGATGCCGGCCGCGAGATGCTGAGCCATCCGATCGAGGCCTTGCCGCACGCCCGCGAGACGGTCGAAAAGCTTGCCGGCGCATTCCGCCTCGTGCTGATCACCAAGGGCGACCTCTTCGACCAGGAGCGCAAGCTGGCTGGCTCAGGCCTTGGCGATCTGTTCGACGCGGTCGAGATCGTCAGCGACAAGAATGCCGCCACCTATAGCAGGCTCTTCAACCGCCACGGCGATGGTCCGGCGAAAAGCATGATGGTCGGCAACTCGCTGAAGTCGGATGTGGTGCCGGCCATCGAGGCCGGCGGGTGGGGTGTTCATGTGCCGCATGAACTGACCTGGGTGCTGGAGCATGTCGAAGCGCCGGTAACCGAATCGAGGTTCCGCCAGATATCCGATCTCGGACAACTGCCCGGACTGATCGAAAGCATCATCGATCCCTGATCGCCGGGCGATCCGTGGTCGCCCGGCCTTACCTGGTTTCGATTCCGGACGGAAAAACCGCTATACACTTTCCCGCAATTGCCTCAGCGGCCGATCAGGCGATCGATCACCGGTTGCAACCGTTCGGGCGTGATCGGCTTGGCGATCACCACGTCGATGACACCAGACAGGCCCAGGCTTTCCGTGGTGCCATTCTTGGTTGACAGCAGGATTACCGGTGGCAGCGATTTGCCCGAGGCGCGGCGCAACGCGTCGATGCTGGACATCAGATTGTCGCAGTCCTTGTTGTCGGCGCCGCCGTCAAGGACAACCGCGCCGGGAATGAGCGACCGCAAGATCCTTGCCGCCGTGTCGGGAGATTCCGAAATCGGCTTGAGCCCGGATCGCTCGACGATCTTTGAAATCACCACGCGATTGATTGGCGACCTGCCGACGACAAGCACCTGCGACGGATCACGGATCGCCTCGGCGGTTGAGCCGCGGGTCACCAGATTCGGATGTCTTGGAGTCTCGCCTTCGCGATTCACCGGGCACACAAGTCAGCCAAGAAGCTCGCCCCTATTTCAATGCAGAGTTGAATCCGGAGCGCAATTGGCGTGAGATCGCAGCCTATGTCAAGTTGAAATAAAAGTGCCCGAAATCATCGCCGGGACAGTGAATTTCAAGCAACGCTACTGTACTCGACTGTCCACACGTGCATTTCATAAAAAGAAAATTCACCTGCGCAGGGGCTGCGCAGGTGAAGGGTCGGTTGCATGAATTTCAGTCAGCCGTGGCTCTGCTGCGTGACGATCACCGGGATCAGCAGATCGCCCCAGTTGCCGTCGCCGCCGTGATGTCGTGCCGAGCGCACGAGTTCCACCGAGACGCCCGCCTCGACCGCCTTCATAACCGACTGGTTGAGGCGGTGCAGGTCGTTGGCCAGCATGCGGATCGTCGCCTGCTGGTCGACGCTCATCGTTGTCGACTGTTCCTCGGCGCGTTCCTTGACGCGGCTTATCGATGCCATTGGTTTTCTCCTTGTGTCCCAAGCCCTGTCGGGCGTTTCCTCTGAGTTTTTCTGTTCGCTATTCGGCGGCCGGTTTGAACTGCGCGTGCTCCGTCGATTCATGCATGGCGGTGGTCGACGACTGGCCGCCGGTGATCGCCATCGACACGGCGTCGAAATAGCCGGTGCCGACCTCGCGCTGATGCTTGGTCGCGGTGTAGCCATCGGCCTCGGCCGCGAACTCCGCTTCCTGCAACTCGGAATAGGCCGCCATCTGCCGCGCCTTGTAGCCGCGCGCCAATTCGAACATGCCGTAGTTGAGCTGGTGAAAGCCGGCGAGCGTGATGAACTGGAACTTGTAGCCCATGGCGCCGAGCTCCTTCTGGAACTTGGCAATCGTCGCGTCGTCGAGGTTCTTCTTCCAGTTGAACGACGGCGAGCAATTGTAGGCGAGCAGCTTGTCGGGATGGTGCTTGCGCACGCCGTCGGCGAATTTCCTGGCCTGCGCCAGGTCGGGTTTCGAGGTCTCGCACCAGATCAGATCCGCGTAAGGCGCATAGGCGATGGCGCGGGCAATGCAGGGCTCGATGCCGTTCCTGACATGATAGAAACCTTCAACCGTGCGCCCGGCGTCGTAGTCGACGAAAGGCTGGTCGCGCTCGTCGATGTCGGAGGTGAGCAGCTTGGCGGCTTCCGCATCGGTGCGCGCGACGACCAGGGTCGGCGTGCCCATCACGTCCGCCGCCAGGCGCGCGGCGTTGAGGTTGCGAATGTGCGCCGCAGTCGGGATCAGCACCTTGCCGCCGAGATGGCCGCATTTCTTTTCCGACGCCAACTGGTCCTCATAGTGGACGCCGGCGGCGCCCGCCTCGATGAAGGCCTTCATGATTTCGAAGGCGTTGAGCGGCCCGCCGAAGCCAGCTTCGGCGTCGGCAACGATCGGCGCGAACCAGGTTTCGACCGAAAGCCCATTGCCTTCGGAGGTCTCGATCTGGTCGGCGCGCTGCAGCGTCCGGTTGATGCGCTTGACCAGTTCAGGCGCCGCATTGGCCGGGTAGAGCGACTGATCCGGATACATCGCGCCAGCCGTGTTGGCGTCGGCGGCAACCTGCCAGCCCGACAGGTAGATCGCCTTCAGCCCGGCGCGCACCTGCTGCATCGCCTGATTGCCGGACATGGCGCCGAGCGCGTTGACGAAGTCCTCCTCGTGGATGAGCTTCCACAGCCGATTGGCGCCCATTTCGGCAAGGCTCTGGCGGATCTGCACCGAACCGCGCAGACGCTTCACATCCGCCGCCGAGTAGGGTCGTTCGATACCGTCGAAGCGACCTTCCGGCGCCGATGGGACGAGGTTGTAAAAATCAGTCATTGGTCACTCCGAGGAATTGCTGATCTGTGTCAAGGCGTCAATCATTTGAGGGTAGTTGGGTATGACTGGATTTACATTTCTGCGCGAAATCAGCCACAAAAATCAGGTAAACTGAGAGGATATAAGAGAAAACCTGTGTTGCGTTTGACAGAAGTGCGTTGTAAATTTGTCATTATTGTAAAAGGCCCGTGCCCAGGAATTCGTGTAAATTGCTGTAAAGGACAGTCCATGGCTGACCAGAAGATCTTCGCCGGGCCGCGCATCCGCCGCATTCGCAACGCCAAGGGCCTGACCCAGACGGCGATGGCCGAGGGTCTCGGCATTTCGCCGTCCTACCTCAATCTGATCGAGCGCAACCAGCGGCCGCTGACGGTGCAGCTGATCCTCAGGCTGGCCTCCGTCTACAAGGTCGATCCACACGAGCTGCAGGGCGAGGCGAGGGGATCTGTCGCTGCCTTGAAGGAAGTGTTCACCGACCCCCTGCTGGTCGGCGAGTTGCCGGGTGATCAGGAACTGATCGAGCTTGCCGAGGCGGCGCCCAATGCGTCCGCGGCCGTGATAAAGCTGTTCCGCGCCTATCGCGAGCAGGCCGAGCGCCTGTCCGACCTCAACGAATTGCTGGCACGCGAGGGTCGGGCGACGGCGCTTTCCGGCGCCCGCCTGCCGATCGACGAGGTGCACGAGATTTTCGAGCGCCGGCCGAACCATTTCGCTGCCCTCGAGGAGGAGGCCGCGGCGTTCACCTCGGTGCTCGATCCCGGCGACGATCTGTTCGGCGCGCTGAAGGCCTGGCTGAAGCGCGAATATGGCATCGTGGTCAAGGTGCTGCCGGTCGCGACCATGCCGAACTGGCGCCGCCGTTATGATCGTCATTCGCAGCGCCTGTTCCTGTCCGAACGCCTGTCGCCGTTCGACCAGTTGCGCGAAGTCGCGATGGAGGCCTGCCTGATCCGCATGACGGTCGCGGTCGCCGGCGAGATCCAGGCGCTCAAGCTGAGCACCGACGAGGCGCGCCGCCTGGCCCGCTTCGAACTTGGCCGTTATGCGGCGCATGCGCTGATGATGCCCTATCAGGCCTTTCACGCGGCTGCCGTGCGCGCCCGCTATGACATCGATGTCCTGCGTTCGCGCTTCGGGGTCTCCTTCGAACAGGCGGCCAACCGGCTGACCATGCTGCAGCGGCAGGGTGCCTCGGGCGTGCCGTTTTTCATGCTGGAGGTCGACAATGCCGGCAACCGCTTCCGCAAGGCCGGCAGCCAGGGCTTTCCTCAAAGCCGCTTTGGCGGCGGCTGTCCCAAGCTGCCCGTGCATGTCGCCTTCACCCAGCCCGGCCAGGTCTTCGTCGAGGCAGTGGAAATGCCCGACGGCGCCGAGTTCCTGTGCATCGCCCGCACGCTGGAAGGGCCGCAAGGCGCATTCTCGGAACGCCCGCGCCGCACCGCGCTGCTGCTCGGTTGCGACATCGGCTTTCGTGACGATATCGTCTATGGCGCGGCATTGCCCGGTGCGGCAATCACCGCAAAGGCCGGCACCGTCGCGGCGACACCGGTCGGGCCTGCTTGCCGGCTTTGCGAACGCGTCGGCTGCCTGGCGCGGGCAGAACCGCCGGTGACGCGCCCGCTCGGCCTCGACGAGATGGTGACGGGCCTGAGTGCTTTCGATTTTCAGTGACGCCGTGTTCTTCTGAAATGGAGGAAGGTGCCACAATTGTCGGCGGCCGCTGGCTCAGTTCCGGCCTGCGCCTTTGCGTTACGCCAACAGAGCATCTTTTTGTCGTCCCTTGCGCATCGTCCCGTCCACAAGAGCCCGACAGTGGCAGCCATGATCGATACCGCATCGCCGATCGTCGCATCGCCAGCCGTCTCGCCGCGCGAGGAGCGCGTCGGCATGCTTTTGGTCTTCCTGTCGGCGCTGATGTGGAGTTTCGGCGGCGCCATCGCCCGCTTCATCACTGTCGGTGACAGCTGGACGGTCATTTTCTGGCGATCCGTGTGGGCAGCCGCCTTCCTGGTCTGCTTCATGGTTTGGCGTGACGGCTGGCGTGGCATGCTGAAGCTGTTCCGCGACATGGGGTTGCCCGGCCTTGCCGTCGGGATCTGCTTTGCCACGGCATCGACCGCCTTCGTCGTGGCGCTCGCCTACACCACCGTCGCTAACATCCTTTTGATGCAGGCAGGCGTGCCGTTGCTGGCGGCGCTGTTTGCTTGGGCATTGTTTCGCGAAAGGGTTGGTGTCGCGACCTGGGTGGCAATCGCCGCCGTCATCACCGGCGTCGCCATCATGGTGTCGGAATCGCTCGATGGCGCCGTCTCGCCCATGGGCGATGGGCTGGCGCTGTTGATCGCGGTCATGTTTTCGGTCGCCACCGTCATCACCCGGCGGTTCTCCGGCGTGCGCATGACGCCGGCGACGTGCCTCGGCACCATGCTCGCGGCCGGCTTTGCCGTCTCGCAGGCATCGACCCTCGCCGTATCTGGCAGTGACATGGGCTTTCTGTTTGCCTTCGGCGTGGTCAATCTCGGCCTCGGCCTGGCCTTCTTCGCCACCGGCGCGCGACTGATCCCGGCGGCCATCGCGGCGCTGCTCGGCACGTTCGAGCCGATCCTCGGCCCGATATGGGTCTGGCTCATTCATTCCGAGGTGCCGTCGGGGCGCACCATCATCGGCGGCGCGGTTGTGGTCACGGCGCTGCTCGTCCATATCGGGCTCGAATTCAAGCGCCAGGCAAGGCCCGAACGCGCAGGGGTCACCGGGGTGCCGTCACCTAATTGAAGCGGCCTGCAGCTTTGCCATTGACAACGTCGCTGCGGCACGGGCAGGCTGGGAATACGGCAACAACAAGACAGGCGTATCTTGCCAAGTCTCCCAGCCGGTCCGATCGGGACCGGACCATATCGTCGTATCTCTGCCCGCGCCATGGCGAAAGCCTCTGACGGTATTGGCACGCCTCCCAGGCCGCCTCAGGGGCATCCAACCATCGCATCCAACCGCCTGCATGGTCTCGGCAGTTCGCGCTTGTCGCCCCTTGGAAAGCTCAATAGTCTGAAGAAAATGCCGGTCGCGCTGATGTCGCGACGAGCCGGTGAAGGAACACTCATCAAAGGAGAATAGCATGATCCGCAAAGCGCTCTGGCTTTCGGCAACGTCGGCATTCCTGACATTTTTCACCGTCGGCGGTCACGCCGAAGATCGTGTCGTCAACGTCTTCAACTGGTCGGACTACATCGACAGTTCGATCATCGACGATTTCACCAAGGAAACCGGCATCAAGGTCGTCTATGATACCTTCGATTCCAACGAAATCCTTGAGACCAAGCTGCTTGCCGGCGGCAGCGGCTATGACGTCGTCGTGCCCAGCGGCAATTTCCTTGCGCGCCAGATCCAGGCCGGCGTGTTCCAGAAGCTCGACAAGTCGAAGCTGCCCAACATCTCCAACATGTGGGATACGGTTTCGGAACGCACTGCCAAGTACGACCCCGGCAACGAATACTCGGTCAACTACATGTGGGGCACGGTTGGCATCGGCTACAACATCAAGAAGGTGCAGGCGGCGCTCGGCACCGACAAGATCGACAGCTGGGATGTCTTCTTCAATCCCGACAGCCTGGCCAAACTGAAGGACTGCGGCGTCTACGTGCTGGACTCGCCGGCCGACATCATTCCGGCTGCACTGAAATATCTCGGCCTCGACCCGAACAGCACATCGCCCGACGATATCGCCAAGGCCGAGGAGACCTTGCTCAAGGTCCGACCTTATATCAGGAAGTTCCATTCCTCCGAATACATCAACGCGCTCGCCAACGGCGATATCTGCCTGGCCGTCGGCTGGTCGGGTGACGTGTTCCAGGCCCGCAACCGCGCGGTCGAGGCCAAGCAGGGCGTCGAGATCGGCTATTCCGTGCCGAAGGAGGGTGCGCAGATGTGGTTCGACCAGATGGCGATCCCTGCCGACGCGCCGCATGTCGCAGAGGCGCTCGAGTTCATCAACTACATGATGAAGCCGGAAGTTATCGCCAAGTCGTCGAACTACGTGCTCTACGCAAACGGCAACAAGGCTTCGCAGCAATTCGTCGACAAGGCACTGTTGGAGGATCCCTCGGTTTATCCCGATGCCGAGACCATAAAAAAGCTCTACACCGTCTCGCCATACGATCCCAAGACCCAGCGCGTCATCACGCGCACCTGGACCAAGATCGTCACCGGCCAGTAAGCAATCCGACACGGTCCCGGCAGCCACCTGCCGGGACCGTTTTTACCTGGGGCAAGAAGCAAGAAAATCAGGACGGAGTGGGACATGAAATCGCTTGGCAGCATCCGCAGGGATTTTGCACCGTGGAACGACCCGAACGCCAAGCCGTACATCCAGTTCGACAACGTCACCAAGAAGTTCGGTGACTTCACCGCCGTCAACAATCTGTCTCTGACCATCTTCGAGCGCGAGTTCTTCGCGCTGCTCGGTGCTTCCGGTTGCGGAAAGTCGACGCTGCTCAGAATGCTCGCCGGCTTCGAGGAGCCGACAGCCGGCCGCATTCTGCTCGATGGCCAGGATCTGCGCGGCATCCCGCCCTACCGGCGGCCTGTCAACATGATGTTCCAGTCCTATGCGCTGTTCCCGCATATGACGGTCGAGAATAACATCGCCTTCGGCCTCAAGCAGGACGGCATGCCGAAGCCCGAAATCGCATCGCGCGTTGCCGAGATGCTGAAGCTGGTCAAGCTCGAGCAGTTCGCCAAGCGCAAGCCGCATCAACTGTCCGGCGGCCAGCGCCAGCGCGTCGCGCTCGCCCGCTCGGTCGCCAAGCGGCCGAAGGTGCTGCTGCTCGACGAGCCGCTCGGCGCGTTGGACAAGAAGCTGCGCGAAGAGACGCAGTTCGAACTGATGGACCTGCAGCAGAATCTCGGCCTGACCTTCGTCGTCGTCACCCACGACCAGGAAGAGGCGATGACCATGGCCGATCGCATCGCCATCATCGACAAGGGCGAGGTGATGCAGGTGGCAACGCCGGCCGAAGTTTACGAGGCGCCGGGATCGCGTTTCGTCGCTGGCTTCGTCGGCAACGTGAATATGTTCGAGGGCAAGATCGCGCGTGGCGAGGCGGGCAGCGCCAGCATAGACGCCGGCAACGGCATCACCATCCGCACCGACAATGCCGGCACCGCCGGGGCTGGGACGGCCGTCACCTTCGCCATCAGGCCCGAAAAGATCAAGGTGTCGTCGAAGAAGCCGGCCGAGGCCGTCAACGCCATCGAGGGCGAGGTCTACGACATCGCCTATCTCGGCGACATGACCGTCTATCATGTCAGGCTGGACGACGGCCAGGTGGTGCGCGCCAGCACCATGAACGCGGCCCGCATCACCGAGGATCCGTTGAGCTGGAACGACCGCGCCTGGGTTTCCTTCCGGCCCGACGCCGGCGTCGTGCTGACGCGGTAGGGGGCGACCATGTCGAGCGCCGCCGTCACCACAGCATCAGCCTCTCCGGCATCCAATGCCGGCAGATCCATCCTTGCCAGGCTGGGTGCTGCCTTCGTTGGCCGACTGGTCATCATCATCCCGTATGTCTGGCTGCTGTTCTTCTTCCTCATTCCGTTCGTCATCGTCTTCAAGATCTCGCTGTCGCAGACGGCGATCGCCATTCCGCCCTATACGCCGGCGCTCGATTTCAGCGGCGGTATCTCAGGGTTCCTGGCTCAGCTGAAACAGCTCAGCCTCGACAACTACACCTGGCTGACGCAGGACGCGCTCTACTTCAACGCCTATGTGACCAGCGTCATCATCGCCGCGGTCTCGACGGTCCTGACATTGCTCGTCGGCTACCCCATCGCCTACGGCATGGCGCGCGCGCCGGCGACGATCCGCCCGACCTTGCTGATGCTGGTCATCCTGCCGTTCTGGACCTCGTTCCTGATCCGCGTCTACGCCTGGATCGGCATTCTCAAGCCCGAAGGGCTGCTCAATCAGCTGCTGCTCGCCACCGGCATCATCCACCAGCCGCTGATCATCCTCAACACCTATACGGCGATTTTCATCGGCATCGTCTATTCCTACCTGCCGTTCATGGTGCTGCCGCTCTATTCCGCGCTCGAGAAGATGGACTATTCGCTGATCGAGGCGGCCAAGGATCTCGGTTGCCCGCCGACCAGTGCGTTCTGGAAAATCACCTTCCCGCTGTCGCTGCCCGGCGTCATCGCCGGTTGTCTGCTGGTGTTCATTCCGGCCGTCGGCGAATTCGTCATTCCCGATCTGCTCGGCGGATCGCAGACGCTGATGATCGGCAAGACGTTGTGGAACGAGTTCTTCGCCAATCGCGACTGGCCGGTATCGTCGGCCGTGGCCGTCATCCTGCTGTTGCTGCTGATCGTGCCGATCATGCTCTTCCAGCGGGCTCAGGCGCGCGCTCAGGAAATGGACAGGTGACCTCATGAACGCCACCTGGAGCCGCTTCAACATCACCTCGATCGTGCTTGGCTTTGCCTTTCTCTACCTGCCGATCGTGCTGCTCATCGTCTTCTCGTTCAACGAATCGAAACTGGTCACGGTCTGGGGCGGTTTCTCGACCAAATGGTACGTCTCGCTATTCCACAACCAGGGTCTCATGGACGCGACCTGGGTGACGGCGCGTGTTGGCCTGATCTCGGCCACGGTTGCGACGGTGCTGGGCACCCTGGCGGCACTCACCTTGACCCGCTACACGCGCTTCAAGGGCAGGGTGCTGTTTTCCGGCATGGTCTTTGCGCCGCTGGTCATGCCGGAAGTCATCACCGGCCTGTCGCTGCTGCTGCTCTTCGTCGCCGTCGGGCTCGACCGCGGCTTCCTCACCGTGACGCTCGCCCACATCACGCTGACCATGTGCTTCGTCGCCGTGGTCGTGCAGTCGCGGCTCATGACTTTCGACCGCTCGCTGGAAGAAGCCGCGATGGATCTTGGCGCAACGCCGGTGGAGACCTTCTTCCAGATCACATTGCCGGTCATCATGCCGGCGATCGTCTCCGGCTGGATGCTGGCTTTCACCCTTTCGCTCGACGATCTGGTCATTGCCAGCTTCACCTCCGGGCCGGGCGCGACGACGCTGCCGATGAAGATCTACAGCCAGGTTCGCCTCGGCGTGACGCCGGAAATCAACGCCGCCTGCACCATCCTGATCGCCGTCGTGGCGATCGGCGTCATCATCGCCTCGCTTGCCAACAAGCGGCGTGAGGTGCAGCGCCAGCTCGACGAGCAGGCCGCGCAGCGCGGTTGAAGATGAAAACGCGACCCCTTATTCCCCGGAAACGCCGCGGCTGATCGGGGAAATGAACGGCGTGCTCCAGGTTCCGCCGACGAAGAACGACGACTGGTTGGGGCCTTGCTGGCCGTTGGCCTGCGTTGCCGCCTGGTCAGGCTGAATGACGCCGCCGGACAAGGCCAGTCCGCGCCCGGCGTAGGACGCGATGCCGGACAGCCAGATCTTGTACTTCGCTGAATTGGCCTCGGCCTTGTCGATTCGCGCCACGCCCTTCGAAATGGTGGCCTTGATCTCGGCACCGTCGATCGGCAATGTTGCGTCGGAGACATCGTCGAGCGCGAAGAAGCCGCCCTGTTCGGTATGTTTGAGGAAGGCCGGCAGGTTGAGCTTGCTCAACGCACCCGGCCCGAAGGTCGCCGAGACCGAGCCGTCGGCATTGTCGAAGATGGAATCCCAGGTTCTGCCCGGCCCCTTGAGGATCACCGAGACGGTGCCCGTGCCGACCGGCACCAGCCGCGTCATCCCTGCCGCCGTGCCGAAAGCACCGCCGTCGATGTCGGACGCCAGAAGGCGGATTTCGACCTGCGAGCCTTCCGGCTTGCGATCGAAGCGAAGGCTGGTCTGGATGTTGCCGCCGAAGGCCGAGGCATCGGAGATGTCGAAGACGGACAGACCATCCTTGACCTGGGCCGTGGCGGCGACGTCGGCGAGCTGGATCGGCCCCGCCGTGGCGTGCGCCGCCGACAGCCTGAGATCGAGATTGATCTTGTCGGCGAAACTTGTGTCGATTTCGCCAGGCCCCGCCCCTCCGGTCGGCACCAGCGGGGTGAAGGCCGACAGAAACGATCTGAGGTCGAGCGTGTCGAAGGCGAGCGTGCCGGAGATCACCGGTTGTGCTTCACCAAGCGAGAGGTCCAGCGCACCCATCCCCGGATTGTTGTCGAGTGCAATCGCCGTGTTGTCGAACTTGACGCGCCCGCCGGTCGCGGTGATCTTGCTCGAAATGCTGACCGAGCCGATCGCCGCACCCGGAGCGATGCCGGCCTGCGACCATTCCAGGACACGCCGCAGCGAGGGCGCCGAGAACTTCGCTTGACCGTCGAAATAGGTATTTTCAGACATGCTGGCCGTGCCGTCGAACGAGAAGGTGGCGGGCGCCGCCTTGAAGGACAGTGTCAGCGGCGCCGTGCCGCCGGCAAACAGCACAAGCGGTTTGGCCGAGGCGACGTCCAGCGCGACGCTTTCGCCCCGCCAGATGCCGGTTGCCGACAGCGTCGCATTGCTGTTCATCGCCGCCCAATTTGCCTGACCGTTCAAGCTGCTCAGGATCTCGACGTCCTTGCCGCCGATGGAGGCTACCATGCGGCCGTCGCGAAACTCGACCGTGCCGAAGGTGTCGGTAGGCAGCTTGTCGAGGTCCGGTTTGGCGGGGTCGGCGTTGACCAGGCCGCGCGCCGTGTCGATGGAGCGCGTGATGCGCCCGCCGGTCGGGACAGCGGGCAGGAAAAGGCCGGCAGGCGTGCGCTGGACCCGGATCGTCGGCCGCACCAGCCGCGCCGTCGAAAACACCACGTCGCCGCGCAAGGCCGCCATGGCGGAAAGGTCGACCTCGACCCGTTCTGCCTCGACCACCGGCGGCGCCTCGGTGTCGGTCCATTGTGACAGCGTCACATCGGTCAGGATGGCGCGGAATGTCGGCCAGACCTCGATACGCGGCGAACCGTCGATGGCGACACGGAAGCCGCTCCACGCACTCATTTCCCAGGCGATGCGGTCGCGCACGATACGGGTGGAGGCAATCAGCGGCAGGGCGGCAACGACCAGCGCGACGACGATCACGGCAGCGCCGATCGCCCATATTCCGCGCCGGATCATAGATGATGGCATATGGCCCCGTATGCTTCCATTCCGACAAATCGCGCGACGGGTGTAACCCCAGGTGTCACCACGGCCCCGGTCGTCACCACGACCCCGGTCGTGACCAGGACTTCCGGCCGTCACTACGACTTCAAGTTGTCACTACGACTTAGGGCTGAGGCATTTCAAGTCTTTATGGCCCGGCGATGGCATTTGCGCACATCTGGTCGCATCAGCCGAACAAAATCTTGCTCTGCTGCGCTGCGATATGCATAAGCGATGGCGACCGTGGAGGAACGATCATGGCTGCCGAACAACCGCTCTGGACCCCGACGCAAGACCAGATTGACGCAGCACCCTTGACCGCCTTCACCAAGGCCGCCGGAGTCAAAGCCGGCGTAGCGTTTTCCTCGTATTCGCAGCTTCACGCCTGGTCGGTCGAGGACCGTGAAGGGTTCTGGAGCCTGGTCTGGGATTTCTGCGGCATCGTCGGCGGCAAGGGCGACAAGCTGCTCGTCGACGGCGACAAGATGCCCGGCGCTTCTTTCTTTCCCGATGCGACACTGAATTTCGCCGGGAATCTGCTGAAGAAGACCGGCTCAGGCGACGCAATCGTGTTTCGCGGCGAAGACAAGGTCGAGCGCCGGCTGTCCTGGAACGAGTTGCACGCGCTGACCTCGCGGCTGCAGCAGCTTTTCCTGTCGCTCAAGGTGAAGAAGGGCGACCGCATTGCCGCCATGATGCCCAACATGCCGGAGACCGTCGCCGCCATGCTGGCCGCCGCCTCGGTCGGCGCCGTCTGGTCGTCCTGCTCTCCCGATTTCGGCGAGCAGGGCGTGCTCGACAGGTTCGGCCAGATCGAGCCCGTCGTCTTCATCGCGCCGGATGGCTATTGGTACAATGGCAAGGCGATCGAAGTCGCCGACAAGATCGCCGCGGTCGCGGCCAAGCTCGGCACTGTCCGCAAGATCCTGGTCGTCGACTATCTCGGCACATCGAGCGATGTCGCCGGGATCATCGACAAGGCGGTGGCGCTGGAAGAGGCGCTGTCGCCCTTCGCCGGCAAGCCCGTCGCCTTCGAGCCGCTGCCGTTTTCGCATCCGCTTTACATCCTGTTTTCGTCGGGAACGACCGGCATTCCCAAATGCATCGTCCATTCGGCCGGCGGCACGCTGATCCAGCATGTCAAGGAACACCGGCTGCATGCCGGTCTCACCGACGGCGACCGCTTTTTCTACTTCACCACCTGCGGCTGGATGATGTGGAACTGGCTGGTGTCGGGGCTCGCTTCGGGTGCGACGCTGCTGCTCTATGACGGTTCGCCCTTCTACCCCGACGGCAATGTGCTGTTCGATTTCGCCGATGCCGAGAAGATGACTTTCCTCGGCACCTCGGCCAAGTTCATCGATTCCGTGCGCAAGGCCGGCCTCAAGCCGATCCGCACGCATGATCTGTCCACTGTGCGGGCAATCTCCTCCACCGGCTCGCCGCTGTCGCCGGAAGATTTCCGCTTTGTCTATGACGGCATCAAGAAGGACGTACATCTGGCCTCGGTCTCCGGCGGCACCGACATCGTCTCCTGCTTCGTGCTCGGCGTGCCGACGCAGCCGGTCTGGACCGGCGAGATCCAGGGACCCGGCCTCGGCCTGGCCGTCGATGTCTGGGACGACGACGGCAGGCCGGTCCGACAGGAGAAGGGCGAGTTGGTCTGCGCAAAAGCCTTTCCGGCGATGCCGATCGGCTTCTGGAACGACCCCGATGGCAAGAAGTACCGGGCGGCCTATTTCGAGCGCTTCGACAATGTCTGGTGTCATGGCGATTTCGCCGAATGGACCGAGCATGGCGGCCTCATCATCCATGGCCGCTCCGACGCCACGCTCAACCCGGGCGGGGTGAGGATCGGCACGGCGGAGATCTACAATCAGGTCGAGCAGATGCCTGAGATCCTGGAAGCATTGTGCATCGGACAGGACATCGACAACGACGTGCGCGTCATCCTGTTCGTGCGCCTGGCCGCCGGCGTGCAGCTCGACGAGGATCTGGAAAAACGCATACGGGCAAAAATCCGTAGCGGCGCGAGCCCGCGTCACGTGCCGGCAAGGATCGTCGCCGTCACCGACATCCCACGCACCAAGTCGGGCAAGATCACCGAGCTTGCGGTGCGCGACGTGGTGCATGGCCGCGCCATCAAGAACAAGGAGGCGCTCGCCAATCCAGAGGCGCTTGAGCTGTTCAAGAACCTGCCGCAATTGGCCGAGTAGCTGCTAATGCATGTCGCTCAAAAGTGGCCCGGTTTTGAGGCAACGACACGTATGAAAAAGTGACTTCGGAATGGTTAACGAAATATCTCGCTAGAATTTACCTAGATTTCATGAGTGGTACACATTCGTAAATTTTCCGGCGCCCCGGTAAGGGGTTGTTAAGGTCCGGCGTCGATAGTCGCAGGTAACTTGAGGGAGAAATCCCGTTCCTCAGCCCCGAGGATCCGAATTCGCTCAAGCCCCCGTTGTGACAGCAATCCCATCTCTTAAGGCGCCTTTGGGCGCCTTTTTCTTTTTATCGGGATCGAAGCGTGGAGGGCTGATCTATTCCGCGAGCACACGGGTCGATGGAAAAGCGACCTCGACCAAGGTGCCTTCGCCCGGGGTCGAATTGATGGTGAACCGGGCACGGTTGGCTTCCACCATCGCTTTGGTCAAAGGCAGTCCAAGCCCGGTGCCGTCGCCGCGTCCGCGCTTCAGCGCGTTGATCTGCTTGAACGGCTTCAGCGCCTGCTCGATCTCGGCATGGCTCATGCCGATGCCGGTGTCGCGCACCCGCATGACGACGTCGCCCGACGTCTCATAGGCGGTCGAGACGATCACCTGGCCGCCGGCCTGGGTGTAGCGGATGGCATTCGACAGGATGTTGAGCGCGATCTGGCGCACGCTGCGCAGGTCCGCCACCACTTCCGGCAGCCGCGAAGCGAAGCTGGAGCGGATGATGACCCGTTCGCGATTGGCCTGCGGCTGCATCATCGCCACCGTCTCGGCCAGCGTGTCGTTGAGCGACACCGCCTCATAGGCCATCTCCTGCTGGCCGGCCTCGATCTTGGAGATGTCGAGCAGGTCGTTGACCAGGTCGAGCACATGATTGCCCGAGCGGTTGATGTCGCGCAGATAGTCGCGGTAGCGGTCGTTGGCGACAGGTCCGAACTTCTCGTCGACCATCAGTTCGGAAAAGCCGATGATGGCGTTGAGCGGGGTGCGGATCTCGTGGCTGATGCGGGCGAGGAAATCGGTCTTCTGCGAGGACGCGCGCTCGGCCACCGCACGTGCCTGCGTCAAGTCCTCTTCGGCCCGCTTCCACTGCGTGATATCGCGAACGACGGCGCAGAAGCCGCTGTCGTTGGGCAGCCGGCCGATGGTCATGAACAGCGGAATGAAGCGGCCTTGCGATTCGCGACCGATCACCTCACGGCCGTCGTTCATGACACTCGCCACGCCGGGCTCGGACAGTCCGTTGAGATAGTCGCGTGCCGCGCGCTGACTTTCGATGGCAAACAGCGAGGCGAACGGCTTGCCGGTCACATCGTCGCTGTCGAAGCCGAACAGTGCTTCGGCCGGCCGGCTGATCGATCGGATGGTGCCGTCACGGCCGATCAGCACGACGCCGTCGGTGGCGGTGTCGATAATGGTGCGCATCTCGGCGATGCGCGCCTTGAGCTCGGAAATATCCGGCTGCGTCTGCTCGTCGCCAACCACATGCAGGCTCGCCGGCGCATCATCCTCGCCGGAGCGTCGCACGACCAGCATCAGCGCCTTGCCGTCGCGCCAGGGGACAGAGCGCAAAATGGCCTCGATCGGGAATTCCTGTCCATCACGCGTCTTCAACCGCAGCGCGCGATCGGTGCCGTCGGAAACGCCGTCGTCGGCATAGGGGTCGGCAAACAACGCGCCGAGGCCGCCGGCATCCGCCAGATCGTCGAGCGCCTCGTAGCCGGTCAGGCTGAGGAATTCCTCGTTCGCATAGTGCAACTGGTCTCCGGAATGGATGAGCAGCGGCACGGGCAGCTTACCGAGCAGCGACGTGTCCGGGGCCTTGTGTTCATCTCCGGCGGAAAACGCCGACGGCACGAACCCTTCGGCCTTGAGCGGCGGAACCTGCAGGCGAGGGCGCTCGACGCGTATTTCCGCAGCGTCGCCTGCATTGACGGCCTGCGCGGCAACCGCCTGCTCGTCAGGCGATGCGGCTTCCTCGTCGGGCTGCGCCCAATCCTCGCTGTCTTCGGCATCGCGAAAATCTGCTGACGTCATGCTGTCGTCATCGAGGACATCATGTGTCGCGTCAGTGGCTTCAGGCTCTTCGCCGGGCGAAACCGCAGCGGTGTTCTCTGGTTCCGCCGCCACGGGGCCACGTTCGTCATCTTGGCCGGCATAGTCCAGCAACGAGCCCGTCACATTCATCCCAGGGGGGGCTTCACGAGCCGCTTCGTCCGGGTGACCGTCAAGCCGTGCCAGATCCTGCTCGTCTTCGGCATCGACATCGGTCTCGGATGGCTCGACCGGTTCGTTCTCTGGCCCTGACGCAGGGATGCCGCCGGTGCGCATCGGGTCGTCGGACGCCTTGACCGGAGCCTCGGTCTCCGCTGCCGACGCCTCAGCAGTCTCAGTCTCTGGTGGCTCGACCGGAGCACTCTCCTTCTTCAGCCGCTCGCCGATTTCGCGGAAGGCGCTGCGTTCCAGGGTCGAGAGGCCCTTGTCGTTGGCTGGCTGGCGATGTTCGGCGAGCCGGATCACCTTGTCGGCAAAGCGCCGCTCCTGTTTCGGCACGATGGTCAGCGCCGGCACCTCGCCCTTGAACGGATCCGATGCCTGAGCGTCCTCGGCCCTGGGCTCCTCAGCGTTCGGCTGTTCGGGCGCGGGTTGGATGACTTGCGGTTCCGGCGTTGCCGGCGCCCGGCCATTGGGCACCAGCGCCATGCCGATGGCCTCCGGATCGACGACCGCGTCGCTGGCGCGGGCAACGCCGAAGCCGCGGAAACCCTCGAAGGCGCGGCTGCGCCCATAGACAGGCAGCGCCGCCAGGTCGACGGGTATCTTCAGATCGGTGCCGACGACCGGCCACAGCACGGAGCGTCCGGACCAGGTATCGCGCCGTTCGAGGAGCCCCGATATCTCGCCCGAGGGGTCGAGGCCGAATGTGGCGGCGACATCCCTGAAGCGTCGGCCAATCACGTCGGCCGCCGGCTTGCCGACGATGTCGGCGAATTCCGGCGACAGCGCGCTGAACTTGCCTTCGGCATCGGTGCGCCAGACGAAGCGCACCGGCGCCGCTGCGCGGTCTATCGCCGAGACGGTCGTCGGCGTGGCCGCGGAGGTGGACTGGACTTCCAGGGCCGCCGGTTCTTGAGGCGCTTCAGGTCCGGACGCAGCTGGTCGCGGCGCCTGTTCCCCTCCGTCCTCGCCGGCGTTGAAGTACCAATGGTCGTGTTGCGCCGGTGTGGGCTCTGCTGCCGCCTGATCGCTGTTGGCAGCCGTCGGCGCCTGCCCGATCACGTCGGTGATCGCATGCGGCTGCGATGCGGCGACGTCCTCGGTCGGCAGTGCGGCGCCTGGTTCCTCGGTCGGCGTCTCGCCACCCTGTTCCGGCTGCGAAGCCGCATCGCCAGCTGGTGCCGCCTCGGCAATGGTTTGCGTGAGGTGTTCGCCCGCAGGGGCTGTGTCGTCGAGCTGGTCCTCGTCGATCACCACCAGCAGATGCCGCTCCTCGGTCAATCTTGCCAGCCCCGCCGGGTAGGAGGCCGTGCCGCCCGGGACAAGGCGCTTGACGATGCGGTCGCTCTCGGCTGCGACGTCGGCAACCAGTGCTGCCAGCGTCTCCGGCAGGATGCCCAGTGCCGAAAATCCTTCCGAGGCCGCCTCAACGTTGCCCCTGGCATCGACAAAGGCGATGAAATGACCATCCTCGGTGAAGCCGCTAATGGCGCGCGCGGCGATTTCGCCGGCACTGCGTGACCCTGTCTGAGCCGCCGGCACTGCCAGCATGATCGCCTTCTCGGCGTCCGGCATGGTCACCGCACTGGCCAGGAAGCCGACGGCGCGGCTGGTCATGCCGGTCGCCAGCCGCACCATGATGGCGCGGTCGCTGCCAATCTCGGGAAATCCGCTGGTCGCCATGATCTGGCGCCTGGCGATCACGGGCAACTGCGCCGAGGCGCCTATGATCGCCTCGATGTCGGGATAACCGAACATCGCGGCTCCTGGCCCATTGGCCCAGATCACCTGCTCCAGATCCGCCGACAGGATCGCGATCGCGTCGCCTGCGGCAAAGCGCTGGCGGACCGCGTCGAGCACGGCGACATCAAGGAAGGAATATTCGGACGGCATGCGCTTGGCGGACCTCACGGAGCGGCGATTTTGCAGTTAACGCTTTGTTAATAAAAGCCGGAGGCGCGAAGGTCCACAAGCCAGAACGTGCAAAGGCTGGAATCTGGGCTCTTGGTTAACGGCCCAAAAGAAATTTATGGTGCACTGCAACAAAGATATTGCAATGCACAAAATTTGCCTTTATATTGCCATCATACATGAACGAGACGGCTTTCTGTCAAAGCCGCTGCCGCTGAAAAGGATGGAAAATGTCCAGGACCAAGACCGCCGAGACGATCGAAAACGTTGAATTCCCGAGCTTCGACGCTTCCAAGGCCACTGACCAGATTCGCGCTTTCGCCGAAAAGGGCGTTGAGCAGTCGAAAGAGGCTTATGCCAAGCTGAAGACCGGCGCCGAGGAGACCCAGAAGGCTCTGGAGTCGACCTACGAGACCGCCAAGACCGTTTCCAACGACCTGTCGCTCAAGACCATCTCCGCTTTGCGTGCCAATGCCGAGGCCGGTTTTTCCCACCTCGAAGCCCTGATCGGCGCCAAGTCGCTGTCGGAAGTCGTCGAGCTGCAGACCGCCTTCCTGCGCAAGCGCGTCGAATCGACCGTCGAGCAGGCCAAGGACTTCCAGGCCGTTGCCTCCAAGGCCGCCGAGGACGTCTCCAAGCCGATCAAGACCGCCTTCGAGAAGGCGATGAAGGAAATCAAGGTTGCCTAACATTTGCGCATGATCTGAAGATGCAACAAAAGGTCGCATTTTCTTAAAAACGATCAGGTGTATGATGGCAGCCATCAAGGAATACCCGGTGAGTGGAACCTCCTCCCTCTGCTCCCCGGGGTGACCAGCCAGCACCTCCTCCCGCTGGCTCGTAACAGGAAAAGGCCGGCACCTCCTCCCGCCGGCCTTTTTCTTTGTCCGTCGCCTGGTCCTTGCCTGCGCCTTCTTGCTGGGCGAATGCCGCGCCGATGTGGGGAAGTGACCTTTGCTTTCCAAAAGCCTTGAATTAGAATCCATAAGCCCGTAAGGACGCATCGCCGAACGACAGAGCGGCGGATGAGTTTCTGTTTCGATCCGCTCAGGCAACGTGCCGTTGTAGCTCAGATGGTTAGAGCGCCGGATTGTGGATCCGGAGGTCGCTGGTTCGATCCCAGCCAACGGTACCATAAATAGCGACATAATTTCAAAGACTTAAAGGCTTCTGGTTAGCTAGGCTGGCTTGGGTGTCGGTGCGTCTTATGGACGTGTACCATTCTGGTGCCATAGGGAGGCCGTCCAGCTATGACGGTCGACAAAATGGCGGTCAGCCGGGAGCGAACCCTGCCAATGACGTCAGCCGTCGTTTCGCCTGAGATCTTTGCGCAGCCAAAAAAGCCGTCGTCCACACGGAACCTTTGCTTGCGGAAACCGCAGGCCAAGTTGCTACCCTCTCGCCGGGAGCGGCATTGCTGGCCTGGTGGTGCGCCGATCTGGTTCCGACGCAAAAGCTGCGTTGGCCGCGGCCGGTGCCCAGGCAGATACTCCAGCGTTCAGTTGGGCTCCAGTGCGTACCGCCTCATTTTCAGCAGCCCTGTATGAGGCGATCTCGAATCATCTCTGCAATCGGGATCGCCGAGGTGGCGGCGGGGGAAGGCGCGTTGCAGACGTGCAGCATGCGGTCCGTTTGTGCGAACAGGAAATCATGGATGAGGGCACCGTCCTTGCGCACGGCTTGCGCGCGGATGCCTGCTTCGTGCGGGAGCAGGTCGGCGAGCTTGAGGCTCGGACAGTATTTCCGGCACTCCTCCAGATAGCCTGGCTTCCAGAGCGAGTTGCGGAGTTCCGTTACCGCAGATCCGCGGTTGGCGAACACGGTTTTCCAGAAGCCGGGAAACAGCGCGTAGTCGGCCATGTCCGAAACATTGAACGAAAGCCGTGGATAGCCTTCGCGGGCAAAACCGATAACGGCATTCGGCCCGACCGTGACGCTGCCGTCGATCATCCGCGTCAGGTGCACGCCAAGGAAGGGCAGGGCTGGATCCGGGACGGGATAGATCAGATGGCGGACAATGTCGTTCTTCGATGCGGGAAGGCGATAGTATTCGCCGCGGAAGGGAACGATGCGATGCTCGATCGAAAGCCCGGCGAGCACGGCCAGCCGGTCCGATTGGAGACCGCCGCAGACCACCAGTTTTTTCGCCTGCCAGTTTTCGCCGGCCGACGCGATATCGACGGAATCGATGACTTCGCGAATGCCGGTGACGCGCGTCGACAGGCGGATCTCGCCGCCAAGCGCCCTGATGCGCCGCCCCATGGCTTGGCAGACATCGGCATAGCTGACGATGCCGGTCGAGGCCACGAAAAGCGCGCCGAGACCGCGGATGTTCGGTTCCCGCTCCTTCAATTCACCCTCGCTGACGCGCCGGACTTCGATCGTGTTCTGCTTCGAGCGTTCGTGGAGCGCCTCCATGCGCTGCACTTCGAGTGCGGAGGTGGCGACGAGCAGTTTGCCGCAGACATCGAAGCGGATGCCGTTCTCCTGGCAGAAGGCCTTGGTGGCATCCGCGCCCTTGCGGCAGAGCTCGGCCTTCAGGCTGCCTGGCGGATAGTAGATGCCGGCATGGATGACACCACTGTTGTGGCCGGTCTGGTGCTTGCCGAGAGCCTCCTCTTTTTCCAACAGGATCAGGCTGCAGCCGGGATATGTTTCCAGCAGCCGCATGGCCGTCGCCAGGCCGACGATGCCGCCGCCGATGACGCAGTAGTCGAAAATCATTGTTGTAGCCCTTGCCTGCCCGATTATGCGTGCGCCGTCTGACGATCGCCATAGCCGAAATAGGCCTTTTCCAGCGCATGTCCGTCGGCAAGCTCGCTTGCCGAACCCTCCAGCGCGTTATGGCCGTTGCGCGGCACGTAGACGCGGGAAGCGAGGTCGAGAATGCGAGCGGTGGACCGTTCGACGACGAGCAGGGTCAGCCGCTGGCGCTAAGCTGGCGGAGGCTTTCGTAGACCTGGTCGATCACCAGCGGCGCAAGGCCAAGCGACGGTTCATCGACCATCATCAGCGACGGGTGCTGCAGGATGGCGCGGGCGATGGCAAGCTGCTGCTGCTCGCCGCCGGAAAGGTGGCCGGCAACGCCGCGGTAGCGGGTCCTGAGGATCGGAAAGATTTCCAGAACCCGTTCCCAGATCGGCGGCCGCTTCGGCCTTGTCCTTGCGGATCATGCCGCCGAGCAGCAGGTTTTCCCGCACCGTCAGTGTCCGGAAGATACTGCGGCCTTCCGGCACCAGTGCCAGGCCTTCCGGCATAGCTTTTCCGGCGCCTGGCCGGCGATCGACTCGCTGTTGAAGGCAAGCGTGCCCCCGGTCGGCGCCATGAGCCCGGAAATTGATTTCAGAAGCGTGGATTTGCCGGCGCCGCGATCTGGCCTCGTCGTTCCCGGCAAGCAGCAGCTGACGATCAATCTCCTCGCGTGGTATCGACATCTCACGGCGGCCAGATATCGCTGCCCTGATATCAAGTGCGTAGACCGGACGCCGCTGCGGAATACCAAAGGATAGTGCTCTTTGACAATCTTCCCCTTCACCGAAGCCACCCCGATCCAGTTCCAGCAGCCCCTGCCGAGGACCTCGGACGTCGTGATCATCGGCGGCGGGGTCATTGGCGTGACCACGGCACTGTTCCTGGCGCGCCGGAACGTCTCGGTGACGCTGCTGGAAAAGGGACGCATCGCCGCCGAGCAATCCTCGCGCAACTGGGGCTGGATCCGGCAGCAGGGCCGCGATGCCGACGAACTGCCGATCGTCATCGAAGCGCAGCGCCTCTGGCGGCAACTGGCGCAGGAATGTGGCGAGGACATAGGACTGAAGCAGACGGGCGTTACCTATCTTGCGCGAACAGACAAGGAGATGGCCGGCTTCGCGAAATTCCTGAAGATCGCCCAGGCTCATGGCGTCGACACGCGTCTCCTCGACCAGGGTGAGCTGGCAAGCCTGATCCCGGCCATGTCGCGACTGTTCAAAGGCGCAATGATCACTCCATCGGACATGCGGGCAGAACCTTGGGTCGCCGTGCCCGCGCTTGCTCGCCTGGCGGCCCGCGAAGGCGCGACGATCATCGAGAATTGCGCGGCACGTATGCTCGACATCTCCGCGGGACGCATCAGTGGCGTCTGGACCGAGAAAGGGCTCATCGCGGCCTCGAGCGTCCTCGTCGCCAGCGGCGCGTGGACGTCGCTGTTCCTGCGCGCCCACGGCATCTCGATTCCGCAGCTCAGCGTCAGGGCGACCGTCGCTGCGACAGCGCCGATGGCGGAAATCCACGCCGGCGCCGCCGCGGACGAACGCATCGCTTTCCGGCGCAGGCAGGATGGCGGGTACACGCTCGCATCGGGAGGCAGCAGCCAACTCTACATAGGGCCGGACGCATTTCGCCATGCAGGCAAATATGTCAGCGCCCTGATGGCCAATCCGTTCGGCACACGCTACCTGCCGGCCGCGCCGCGAGGCTACCCGGACGGCTGGTCGACCCCGCGCAGATGGAACGCGGATGAAGAAAGCCCTTTCGAACGGATGCGCGTCCTCAATCCGGCTCCCGAGACGTCGGCGCTCCGCGCCATCGACGGCGGGTTCAGGGAGCTTTTCCCTCAGTTCACGACCGTACCGCTCAAGGCGAGCTGGGCGGGCATGATCGATGCCATGCCTGATGTCGTGCCCATCGTCGATCGCGCCGCTGCATTCCCAGGCCTCGTTGTCGCGACCGGGATGAGCGGCCACGGCTTCGGCATAGGACCCGGAATGGGCCGCATTCTGTCCGATTTGATCCTGGGCAACGAGACCGGGCACAATCTCCACAGGTTCCGTCAATCCCGTTTCAGCGACGGCAGCCCGATCCGATTGGGACCATCGCTGTAAGTATTTCTGCCGCCCGCCAGCCCATCCGCTCTGGCCTTGAAGAACCGGACGAGGGCTCAGGTGCCGCATGCCCGGGCGTAGATCTCGATGCTTCCCTGGACGTGATCGATCGCGATCTCTTCGACGTCGCAGGCTCGGTCGGCCCAAGCGAGCGCCGAAGGCAGGTGCTGGAGAAACAGCGTCACCGGCACCTTGCGGCCCTTCAACGCGTCGAAGAGCCGGTCGCAGGCGGCACGGGCTTGCGGGGTCGCCCAATAATATCGGATGCGATCGGAATAGGAGTAGTGGCGCAGCGTCCGCTTGTCGGCATCGCTGCCATGATAGTGGCTTGCCCAGTTCTTGGGCGCGGCTTGCATCAGCTCTTCCATGGCGTGGTAAAGCGGCCGCTCGCCATAGAAAGGCACCAGATCGGAAGCGATCAGGTCGAGCGCGTAAAGCGCCTCGCGCAGTTTGAAGGTCAGCTCGGGGCCGACCTTGAGGATAGCGAAGCCGTCCTCGACGAGTTCACGCAGCGGCCTCTCACCCTGATAGTCCGTCGAATGCGCTTCGAAAATGAGCGACGGCAATGTGTTCAGAGTTGCCGCCAGATCGCTGGCCTTGGTCCGATCGTAAAAAATCACATTCTGGTTGCCGAACTCCACGCCCGGCTGCACGACAAGCCCGATGACGCGGGAAAACGCGCTTTCAAGCCCGGCGGCCTGGAATGCTTTGGCGTGAATGGCATGTGTCTGGCGAGCCGCCTCCGGACTGGTCGGGGTGATCGCATCCAACGCGTGATCGGCGCCACCGGGAGGCGGCACCTCCGTCCCGATGATGTAGACCGGGCTTGCCCCGCCGCTCTGCGCGGCCGCCTGTTCCGCGACGCCCGCCATTCTGGCTGCGCGCTCGGCCACCGTATGGTCGTCTAGCGCCGCCGGTTCACCCGCGCAGCCCATCGATGCATCGAGATGGATCTTGCGGAAGCCGGCGCGGACATAAGCATCGACCATTGTCCCGGCCTGCGCCATCGCCTCCTCGGCGGGCCGGTCTTTCCAGGGATTGGGACCGAGATGATCCCCGCCAAGCACGATCAGCTCTGTCGGGCACTGCTCGACTGCCGCGAGCGCTTTCACCATCGCCGCGAAATCGGACGGCGTCATGCCCGTATAGCCGCCCAGATGATTGACCTGGTTGCACGTCGCTTCGATCAGGACGGTGGTGCCCGTGTCCCGGCCGTGCCGCAGTGCGGCTTTCAGCACCAGGGGGTGCGCCGAGCACACCGAGGTCACCCCGATTTTCTTTCCTTCCCTGTGCAGGCCCGGCACATCTTCGATCGCCACACGCATCAGCTTCTTCTCGCCGTTCTTGCCATGAAATCTTCCAGTTCGGCCCGCGTGCCGGCTCCCTCCATGGGGCCGAGGCGTGTGACGTTGCGCGCCCCTGCCGCATTGGCGAATTCGAGCGAAGTCCGCAGCGGCATCCCCAACCGCCGGCATGCGACATAGGCTCCGCCGAAACAGTCGCCGGCGCCGGTGGGGTCCGTTTCCTCGACGATGAGGCCGGGACAATCGGCACTGGCGCCCGTGCTTTGACGGGCTGACGCGCCATGTTCGCCACGCTTCACGGCGATCTCCTTGACCCCTCGTTTGAACAGCGCCTCGATTGCGCGTTCCTCGCCATCCATGCCGGCGGCCAGGAACAATTCATTGCCCGACGGCAGCAGCAGGTCCGCTTTGTCCACCAGGCTCGCGAATTTCTCCTCGGTCTGGCCGTGCGCCAGCAATTCCTTGCGCAGGTTCGGATCGAGCGACATGGTGCCGCCGCGTGCCTTGATCAGCGGGATCGCGCGTTCGGTGATCGCCCAGGCCGCGGGGCTTGCGAACACCGTTCCCATGACGTGGATATGCCCGCAACGCGCGATCAGCGCCTCGACCTGCGGGGTCCATTCCAGTCGAGCGGCGGCGGATTTGGCGATGTTGTAGACGAAATCGCGGCTTCCGTCCGTGCGGTAGCGGACAAAGGCGCTGCCCGTCGGATAATCCGCGGAAACAGCGATGGCGGAAGTGTCTACGCCGTCTCGCTTCAGGCGCTCCATGTTGACCGCGCCGAAATCGTCGTCGCCCACCACGCCCACCATCGCGGCCGCTCCGCCCATACGCGCGCATTGATCGATGAAGATGGCGGGCGCGCCGCTCGGAAAGGGGCCAATGAGGTCGATCGGTTCCCGGAAACCGGTGCCTGTCTGCCTCGCGACGATCTCTACCAGGATTTCTCCAATCGTCACGGTTGGCCCGAGCGAGTCCGGTGCAAGCGTTTGGGGGAGGTCGTTCATCAAGCGTCCAATCCTGGGTGTGGTGTCGTTTGCGGTTTCACGACGCCGAGGCGTCTGGACCGGAAACCGCGTCCTTGTTGAGCATCTGGTTGTCGAGCGACATGAAGCGCTGATGCATCATGCAAGCGGCTCCGAAGGCAGCTCCATAGATGGCGCTCTCGTTGAAAACGATCTCGGGGACAGGAAAGGTCGCGGCCTGGAGCTCGCGGATATGCGCGTCGACCCGTGCGGCGACCAATGGATACAATTCCGCGACGGACCCGCCCAGCACGATGCGGTTCGGGTCGATCAGCCGCGAGATCTGCACGACTGCAAATGCGAACAAGACAGCCCATTCTTCGGCGAGCTGCACCGCTTGAGGAACACGATCGCGGACGTCACGCAGGAACAAGTCCAAGTCGGCGTCCGGCCTGTACTGGCGATAGGATGACAGGATGCGGTCGCGCCCGAAGGCCTGCTCCAGATTCCGGTATGTCGGGTTCCGTGTCTTGAGGTGGCCGACTTCTCCGGCCAGGCCATTGCCGCCGCGGAACAACTTGCCGTCGATCACAATTCCGCCACCGACACCGTTCTCGATGACCATGAAGAAGGTGACGCCGCTCGCCGCTTCCGGCTGGCTGTATGTGATGCCGATGCCGAATGCGTTGCCGTCATTTTCCGCGGATACCGGGATCTCGGCCGGAAGAAGGCTGCGGGCAAGGCCTGTGAGATCGACATTGCGCCACCCCAGGATCGGTGCGACGTGGATGAAACCATCCTGGTTCATTTGTCCGGGCACCGCGATGCCGATGCCCTGACATCGCGCCAGGCTATCCTTCCGCATCTCGAGAAACACCTGTTCGATCGCCATGTGGACCGCGGCCTCCGGATCGCTGTCATGTCCTTCGAAGCGCGTCATGGCGCTGCGAACGATCTTGCCCGCGAGATCGATCTCGACGCATGTCATATGTTCGACACCGATCTCTATGCCGGCGAAGAAAACGGCTTCAGGCACGATTTCCACGAGGATACCCGGTCTTCCGGCCCTGGGCTGGCCCGCCGGATTCGCGACATCGTTCTCCGCGACTTCGCGAACGAGTCCGGCCTCGACCAACTCCAGGACGATATTGCCGGCGGACGAGCGGTTGACCCCCATATGCCTGGCGAGATCGGCCCGGCTCAAAGGGCCGAAGCGGTGGAGCGCGTTCAGCGTCGCTACCGAATTGCTCTGGCGGATCCTGCGAGGCGAGCTGCTGGCGAAGGTTACATGGTTCATGGCGGACTCCGCATGTTCGTTCCCAGCCTATACTTCACCCGAGCTTGTTTTTCCTCCGGCAACGCAAAGTCCTCAAAAGAATGAACCGCCTGATGTCGGAAGCAAGCAATTCCCGCTGCGCCGGTGGCGAAGGAGAATGCCGCGAGCGAGCGGCATCCTCCTGTTGGAGCGTCAATTGCCGACAAGCACCTTGTCGACATTCTCGGAGGTCACCGCCAGCCACGGCACGTAGTAATGCTGGTCCTTGCCGTCGTTCCAGGCGAGCTTGCCGCCGTTTACGTCCCAGACAGCCGCGCGCGGCTTGTAGCTGTCGCCGACGATCTTGTGCAGCGCGAGGTCGATCGCCCCTTGCGCCTGTCCGTTGGCATCCTGGAGGATGGACATCGACTGTTCGCCACGCTTGACGGCTTCAAGCGCGTCCTTGATGCCGTCCACGCCGGCGACCGGAACCGCCTTGGGATCCAGGCCGTGGTTGCGGATGCCCTCGATGGCGCCGACGGCCATCTCGTCGTTTTCGGCCAGGACGCCCTGGATCGCATCGCCATGCGAGGTCAGGAAATTCTCCATCAGCGTGATGGCCTCGGCGCGTGACCAGTTGGCGGTGTTCTGCTCCAGGATGGTCACTCCGGGATTTTCCTTCAGCACCTTCTGGATCCCTTCAAGCCGCTGCACCTGGGCCGACTGGCCCAGCATCCCTTCCAGGATCACGACCTTGGCCTGTGGGCCGGCCTTGTCGATCACAGCCTTGGCCAGCATTTCGCCGGCCTCGACATCGTCGGAATTGATGTAGGCGTCGTAGAGTGCGGTGTTGGAAACCATCGTGTTGGAGCCGAACACCGGGATGCCGGCTGCCTTCGCGCGCTCGATCGGTTCATTGCCGGCGTCGATGTCGACCGGGATGAAGATGATCGCGTCGTATTTTTCGGTGATGGCTGTGTCGAACAGGTTCGACTGCGTCAGCACGTCCTGGCGACCGTCGAGAACTGTCAGCGTGGCGGTACCGTCCGCAAGCGCGGGGTGCGCCTTGGCGGCATCGGCCCACAGAACATTGTACTCTGTGTTGAGGCTCTGGACGATCGCCGCGATCTTCAGCGTCTTGGCGTCGGCCGAATTCCCCCCGAACACCATGCCTGCAAGGGCAAGGCCGGCCGCTGCTCCCATCAGGAAGCGTCTTGTCGTTTTCATGTGCATTTCCTCCATGTTGCGTGCGGCCGCGCCGCTTGCGCCTGTTACTCTCTCCCGGCTCGGGAGCGGTCGATCAGCACCGCGAGGACGATGATCGAACCCTTGATGATCTGCTGGTAGTATGAGGACACCCCCATCAGATCGAGACCGTTGCTGATCATGCCGATGATCAGCACGCCCACCAGCGTATAGCCGATGCGGCCGATACCTCCGGTGAGGCTTGTTCCGCCGATGACCACCGCCGCGATGGCATCGAGTTCGTAGCCGATGCCCGCCTGTGGCAGGGCGGACGTGGTGCGGGCCGTCAGCATGACACCCGCGAGACCGGCCAGCGCGCCCATGATGACGTAAACCGAAAAGATGATGCCGGTGGTGTTGATGCCGCTCGTCTTCGCGCTGCGCGGGTTTCCGCCCACCGCATAGACCCGTCTTCCGTAAATGGAGTAGCGCAGGACGATTGCCGCGACAGCGAAGACGACGGCGAAAATGATCACCGGTACCGGTATGCCGAGCACGAGACCCTGGCCGAGCCAGCGGAATTCGAGGCTGAGATTGGGAATCGGGCGGCCGCCGCTGTAAAGCAGCGTCGCGCCGCGCGCCACGCTCAGCATTCCGAGCGTGGCGACGAAGGCCGGCACCTTGAAGTAGGCGATCAGCCCGCCATTGACGGCGCCGCAAAGCGCGCCCACGGCGACGCCGGCCGCGACTGCTAGGAGCGGATTGAACGCATCCGCGCCGGTGACCAGGCTGGCCGCCACGGCGCCGGCCAGCGCCAGGAGCGAACCGATGGAGAGATCGATGCCGGCCGTCAGGATCACGAAGGTCATGCCGACAGCCAGCACACCGTTCATGGAGACCTGCCGCAGAACGTTCAGCAGATTGTTGGTGGACAGGAAGTTCGGCGACGCCAGCGACAACACGACGAACAGGAGGATAAACGAGATGACGATGCCATAACGGGCGATGAACTTTCCCAGGCTCATGCCGCTCATGCTTTGACTGGCGGATACCATTGGATTCTTCTCCACGAAATGGATCGTCTGGCTAGGAAGCCAGATGAACGAGGGTTTCCTGGGTGGCCTCGGGTCCGGCGACCTCGCCTGCGATGCGGCCCCGGCGAAAAACGACGATGCGATCCGCATTGGCGAGGATTTCGGGCACCTCGGACGAGATCATCAGCACGGCGTTTCCCGCCTTCACGAAATTGCCGAGGAAGGCATAGATCTCGCGCTTGGCGCCTTCGTCGACGCCGCGTGTCGGCTCGTCGCAGATCAGGATCCTGGGGTTGGTGTCGACACAGCGCGCAAGGACAACCTTCTGCTGGTTGCCGCCGCTCAGGGATTGGACGGGCAGGTCCGGCGACGCCGTCTTGATGGAGAAGCGCTTGATGTGCTCGACCACGCTCCTGCCTTCCGCCGATCCGTTCATGAAGCCCTTGCGCGCATAATGCGGCAGGTTGGCCACGGTGATGTTGTGGGCGACCGACGCGGTCAGTGACAGGCCCGTCTGCTTGCGGTCCTCCGTGACCAGCGAAATGCCGGCGCCGATGGAATCGGCGGGCGTCTTGAGATCGATGGGCTTGCCCTCGATCAGCACCTGGCCGGAATCCCGCGGCTCGTTTCCGTAGAGCGCATTCACGAACTCGCTGCGACCGGAGCCGAGAAGCCCGTATATACCGACGATCTCTCCCGCATGAACGGTCATGTCGATGTCGGCGAACTTTCCCTTCGATGCAAAGCCGCGGGCTTCGAGCAAGGGTTTCTGCGGGCCGGTATCCTTCGGTTCGCGATGATGGTCCAACAGGTCGCGGCCGACGATCGACCGGATCAGGCCCTTGCGGTCGATTTCGGAAATCGATCCGCCGCCTACGAAACGGCCGTCGCGGAAGACCGTATAATCGTCGGCGATCTCGAAGATCTCGGTCAGGCGGTGCGAGACATAAATGATGCCCACGCCCTCCGCGGTCAGAGTGCGGATCGCGTCGAACAGCATCTGCGCCTCGCGCTCGCCAATGGCCGAGGTAGGCTCGTCCATGATCAGGATGTCGCTGCGGCGGCTGATTGCCTTGGTGATCTCGACGAGTTGGGCCTGCGCGATCGAAAGATCGCGCAGCCGCGCACCAGCGGGGATGTTGAATTTCAACCGCGCCAGGATCGCCTCCGCGTCGCTTAGCATGCACTTGTCGTCGACGAAGAAGCGGCCGCGCCGCTGTTCGCGGCCGAGATAGAGGTTCTCGGCGACGGTCATGTCCAGGAACGGGCTAAGCTCCTGGGTGATGATGGCGATACCCGCATCGAGCGCCTCGGCGGGGGAGGAGAAATTCACCTCCCGGCCTTTCACCGTGACGGATCCGGCGTCGCGCCGCAGCATCCCCATCAACACGCCGAGGAAAGTCGACTTGCCGGCACCGTTGCCACCGCACAAGGCATTGACCGTCCCGGCGCGCAACCGAATCCGCCCGTCGACCAGGGCGGGAACGCCTGCAAAGCTCTTCGCGACATTTTCGGCGCTGAGGAGAAGCGGCGCGGTGGCGCCGTTCTCGTTGGTGATAGCTTCGTTCTGCGTCATCTTCCCGTCCTCCTCGGGATGAGATGGTGCGGGCGCTTGTCGGCCCGCAGCCCTTTCGTCTTCAGGCAGCCTTGTTGATCTCGGCCCGGCGCACGGCTTCTTCCCAACGGCTTTCGATGAAAGCCTTGGCATGCGCGGCGAGCGGATTGTTGTCGGTCCAGGTGTCGCGCCAGATGCCGCACACACGCGACAGGGCTTCATCGACGATGGCGCTGGAGAAGCTCTCGAAGGTGACGTCGCGATTGTGGAAGCCAATGTCCACCAGCGCGGAAAAGATGCTCGCGAAATCGATCGTACCGGTGCCGAGATAGCCGCGGTAGTTCTCGTTGAAGTGGAAATAACCGAGCTTGTCCCCAGCCAGACGGATCGCTTCGGCCTGGCTCGCCTCTTCGATGTTCATGTGGAACGTGTCGAGATGCAGGAAGACGTCGTCGCGGCCGGTGTCCTTGATGAACTTCAGGCCTTGCGCGGTCGTGTTCAAGAGGTTGGACTCGAAGCGGTTCACCACTTCCAGAACGATCTGCACGCCGCTATCCCTGGCCACCTCGGCGGTCGCGGCGATGGCGTCGGCGCTGTTCATCCAGCCGGTTCGTGTGGGCAGCCCGTCATACTTGCCGTGCATCGAATAGAGAATGCCGCCCAATCGGATGCCGCCGATGTCGCGGACCGCCTTGACCGCGTCGGACAAGAGCGCCTTTCCCTTGGTGACCACGGCCTTGTCCTCGCTCGAGACGTCCGCATCCGCCGACAGGCCCATCGTGACCACGATCTCGATGTCCAGTTCCTTGGCTTGCTTCGCCAGGCGGTCGAGGTCGAATTTCTCGGGCCGCAGATAAGCGAACTCGATCAGCCGGTAACCATGATCCGCCGACTTGGCGAGTGCCATTTCCAGGCCCTCCTGGGTCAGGCCGTTTGTCCAGACAAATGAATGGATACCAAGACGCCGCATTCAGATCCTCCGATAATTAGGTTTGCATGTTAAAGATACAAACTTGATCCCTGAATGCCTAAAATTCAGCTCCAGCGCAAGAGGAGTTGTGGCATTGGTCGGCGCGAGCCAATCATGCTGGATTAAAAAAATGCGGAAAAACAGACAGTTGAGGGGCATCATGGAGGTGCGAGAAAATTTTCTCTGACCCATGCGAGAAACGGGATATGCAGCTTTTGACAACAAATATCCCATCACTTGCGCAGACCGAGCGGCATGGACCGTCGCTCGGCGAGATGCAAGGCGAATGCGGAACGAGCAGAACCCGGTCCAACGTTCGTCAGTTCCTGCCAAGGCATTCGCTTGGGACCAGCCGGCGGACGCCCGATCCTCCGGCTTGCCCAAGCGCGCACCCGGACGCGGCGACGCGAAAACCCTCAGCCGGGAAACAGGTCCAGGATCGACGACAGACGGTTGGCACTGAGATCGATGTCGCTGAGCGGGCCGCCGCTGGGGAGATAGCCAACCACGAACAGACCGGCGGCCCGTGCGGCCTTGGTGCCGGTGCGGCTGTCTTCCACAGCGACGACGGATCCCGGAGCTATGGCGAGCTGCCGGCAGGCCTCGCGATAGGGCGTTGGGTCGGGTTTGCCGACCGTAACGTCGTCGAGGCTGATTGTGAGGCTCATATGGTCGAGCACGCCGAGCGCATCGAGATTGGCATTGACGACTTGCCGGCCGGAATTTGACACGCAGACCTGCGGGATGCCGCGGTCAGCCAGGGTCCGGATCGTCTCGACCGCCTCGGGGATCGGGATGGCGTCCGCCCGGTTGGCGACGTAGTGGGCATTGATGGCGGCGAGCCACTCCGCCTGGTCAAGCCCGACTGGGAGGCGCGGACGCAGCATTGTCCAGACGTCGCCCATATGGATGCCGCGAAAGGCTTGGTCGGGCAGGTCGTCAAGATCGACGTTCCAGTTGCGGCAGCCGGCGAGGAGAGATTGATGATGCAACGGCTCGCTGTCGATCAGCGTTCCGTCGATGTCCCAGGCGACGGCGCGATACATCACGATGGCGATCCAGCTTTGGTCGCGCCAGGAGCCGATAGGCGTGTATAGAGATCGCGATAGCGGCGGTAACCGTCGCGGTAGATGTCGGCCTTTCGCGGGTCGGGATGGAGCCGGTCGGCGAAGCTGACGAAACCGGAAACGCCCGACCAGTCGTCGGTCAGGCCGGTGCCTATCGCCGCCGTCCAGGCAGCGCCGATGCAGGAGCCGGGGTGCCCGGTCAGGCGTTGGACCGGCTTTTGCAAGACATCCGCGACAATCTGCATCCAGACCTTGCTGCTTGAGCCGCCGTCGGAGGCGAGATAGCGCTCGGTCCGATGGCCCATGTCGTTGAGCACCTCGACATGATGCGCGATGGCAAAGGCATAGGCCTCGAGCAAAGCGCGCCAGACATGGCCGATATCGTGCGAAAGCGTCAGGCCGTCGATCACGCCGCGGGCCGCTGGATCATGGATCGGCGTCTTCTCGCCAAGGAAATAGGGCAGGATGATGAGGCCGTCGGCACCGGCGGGACGCTCTGCCGCCAGCGCATCGAGCCGCTGGTGTACGGAAATACCCTCGGCCTGTGCCGCGGCCATCTCGCCGCCGGCGAAATTGCGTACGAACCAGTTGAGGGCGGAGCCGCCTGTCGACATGCAGCCATTGGGCATGAACAGGCCCGGCACCAGGTGATAATCGAGATACATGCGCGGATCGGGCTTGATCTGATCGGTAGCGATCAGGATATCGACCGAGCCGCCGAATTTCAGGAGGACATCGCCCGGCTTGGCGACGCCGGCGCCAAGCGCGGAGGCGATCATGTCGGCTGCACCGCCGACGACCGGTGTCCCCGCCATCAGGCCGGTCTCATCGGCGGCCTTCGCCGAGACGGAACCGAGGATCTCATGCGAGGCGATCTTTCGTGGCACGGCCGAGCGCGGTATGTGCGCGAGCGCCACCAGATCATCGTCGATCCGGTGCGTCGAAACATCGACGAAGCCGGCCTCCAGCGCCCAGTTCTGCTCGACCGCACGTTCGCCGGTGAGGCGCCAGTTGATATAATCGTAGGAGCCGAAAACGGTGGCGATGCGGCCGAACACCTCCGGCTCGTGACGCTCAATCCAGCGCAGCTTTGCGGTGACGAGCTGTTGGTTGATGCCGTTGCCGGCCTTGGTGATGAAAGCCGTCTCATCGCATTCGGTCCGCAGTTCGGCCACTTCGGCGCCACAGCGGCCGTCGCTCTGCTGGATGCTCGGCCGCAGCACTTCGCCCTTCTCGTTCAGAAGAACGACCGCCGGCAGCATGCCGGTGGTGCCGACCGCCACGATTTCCTCGGCCTTGATGCCGCTGGTCCTGAGCAACTCCTGCACGATGCCGCGGACATTGGTCCACCATTGCGCGGGATCTTCCTCGGCCCAGCCCGCATGCTCGGAGTGCAGCGTGACGGGGCGCGAGGCGAGGCCCAGCACCTGATCGGGAAGCCGGATCAGGATGCCGATCGTCGAGGTGGTGCCGATATCGAGACCGAGAACGAACGCCATGTCGAATCCATTGAAATGCTGGGAAGGGCAGGCGGGCGAAACCTGTCTGCCTCGTTGTGTCGCACTGCTCGATGCCAGTCGATCATTCCGGCCGCCGGCCTGCAACGATCGATATGATCACCGCGAGCCGGCGCGATGGCCGGCATCGCCGTGGAAGCCGTCCTCAGCGCAAAGTGGCGACAACATCCATGAAGCGCTTGACCCGATCGCCGTCGACGGCGTTCCAGGTATTGCCATCGATCTTGAAATGGGTCCCGATCACGACGCCGCTCGCCAGCGAAAGGACGTCGCGGACATTGTCGATGTTCACGCCGGTGTTGGCGAAGACCGGCACGTCCTTGATCGTCTCGCAGACGCTGCGCAGGTGGGACTGGTCGGCCGGCTGGCCGGTGATCGGACCGGAGACGAGGATCGCGTCTGCCATCGACGAGAACACCGCGCTCTTGGCACGCAATTCAATCGGGCGCTGGTCGAGCGAGTGTGCGAACTCGGCATTGATGTTGAAGAGAAGCTTCATGTCGTCGCGACCAAGGTTGTGCCGCAGGCGCGAGGCGGCGGCGCAATCGGGCTCCCACAAGCCCATATCGGAAGCGAACAGGCCGGTGAAGATCTCGCGCACGAAACGGGCTCCGGTGGCGGCTCCGATCGCGACGCTGGCAGTCGGATCCCAGAGATAGTTGACGCCAAACGGCACTTTCAGCTCGGGCTTCACCGCCTGGACGATGGCAGTCATGGCGGCAATGCCCTCGGGCGGCGCCTTGAAGACATAGGGGCGGTCGTTCTCGTTGCCGAACATGATGGCATCGACGCCGCCGTTCTGCAGCTTGCGGATGTCGGAGAGTACGCCATCGATCAGCTTGTCGAGGCCGCCATCGGCATCATAGAGGGGCGTTCCCGGCAGGGCACCGATATGTGCCATCGAGATGACAGCCTTCTTCTTGTCGCCGAAAAATTCAAATACCATCGAGTCTTCTCCTTGGGGATAAAGTGAAATGGCGCGCCTCAGTCGCGCGTCAGTGGCGGCGCGATGCGCAGGTCGACCTTGGCCGCGGCGAGCGCCGCGACGATCTTGGCCGGCGGCTCGGCATCGGTGATGAGGATGTCGAAGTCCGACAGTGGCGCTATCCGCACCAGCGACATGCGCAGGAATTTGGCGGAATCGCACAGGACGATCTTGGTGCCTGACCGCCTCAGATAGGCGCGCTTCATATCGGTATCATCGAAGGAATAATCGAAGAGGCCGTCCGCTGTGATACCGGAGACGCCGATCACGGCGACATCGAACCACAGCGCCTCGAACTGGGCGATGGCCGCAGGCCCGCCGGTCGACATCTCGTCGGCCCGTACGCGGCCGCCGGCAACATAGACTTCGGGCACACCGCCATTCAGCGCCGCCGCGATCCTGAGGCTGTTGGTGAACACCTTGGCGTGCGGAAGGTCCCTGAGGTGCTCGGCCATCAGATAGGTGGTGGTGCCGACATCCAAAGCGATCGTGCGGTATCCCGAAACCAGCGCGGCCGCGGCCGCGGCAATCGCGGCCTTCGGGTCGCGGCGCTGGCGCAAGCGCGAATCGAAACTCGGCTCTTCGCTGTCCATGGCGACCAGCGGCGGGTTGTCGGCCTCGATCGCGCCGCCATGGATTCGGACCAGCCTACCCTCGCGTTCCAGTTCGACGAGATCGCGGCGGATCGTCATGTCGGAAACGGCAAGTTCGGCCGCTGCCGCGGCGACGGTGAGCGACCCCGTCCGGCGCAGCAAAGCCAGGATGCGTGCCTGCCGGTCGTGCGCGAGAAGGCGCTGACGATCGGCGTCGCGCGGTGCGCCATGCGGCGATGTCTCAGGAAGGGTGGTGTCGTCTGCCATCGATGTATCCGGTGGGTAAGCCGCCGACGAAGCGGTCTGCTGATCTTCACACTACCGCATGATCAAACATTTTCAAACAAAAATATGTTTGCAGTGTTCGATTTTATTGGTATGCATCTCGATATCAACAAAATGCGTTCCGCCATCAAGCAGAGAGAATACGACCATGCCGGCTGTCTCCGTCACGCCTCCCGTGCTTGCCGAACTCGCGGGCAAGCGAGCCTTCGTGACGGGCGGTGGCGCGGGGATCGGCCGGGCGATCGCGACCGCCCTGACGCGGCAGGGCGTCGCCGTGGCGATCGGCGATCTGGATCCCAAGGCGGCACGTCAGGCGGCTGAGGAAATTGGTGGCGGTGCCGCCGCCGTCACGGTCGATGTCCGCCGCCGCGATTCCGTCGAGGCGGCCTTTGCCACCGTACTGGAAGCGCTTGGCGGCTGCGACATCCTGATCGCCAATGCCGGCGTGTCCACCATGCAGCACGCGCTCGATCTGACCGATGAGGAGTGGGACTTCAACTTTTCGGTCAATTCCCGCGGTGTATTCCTGGCAAATCAGATCGCTGGACGGCACTTTGTCAAGCAGGGCACGGGCTGCATCGTCAACACCGCCTCGCTTGCCGCGAAGGTCGGTGCGCCGCTCCTGGCGCATTATTCGGCATCCAAGTTCGCCGTGCTCGGCTGGACGCAGGCCTTTGCCCGCGAGCTCGCGCCCAAGGGGATACGCGTCAATGCCGTCTGTCCGGGGTTCGTCAAGACCGGCATGCAGTCGCGCGAAGTCGAATGGGAGGCGCATCTGCGGCAAGTCACGCCCGAACGGGTGGTCGCCGACTATATTGCGCAGACGCCGCTCGGCCGGCTCGAGCTGCCGGAGGATGTCGCCGACGTCGTCGTGTTCCTCTGCTCGGATCAAGCCCGCTTCATGACCGGCCAGGGCGTCAACGTGACCGGCGGCGTCTACATGACCTGACGGCTTTCGGCGGCTGTAGCCGGATCCTGATGCGGGCACGCGCCTATCCAAAAAAGTGAACACATATGATCAGAAGTTAGGCTTTTAATGTTATATTTTGTTCTCTAAGATGACCGTTCGCTCGACTTCGGCCTTCGGCGTCAGCCGGGTCAGACGGGTTCATGAGGAAAGTCTATGGCGTCTATCGAGCTCGATCGCGTTTCCAAGCTCTACGGCAATGGCAATTACGGGGTGCATGAGGTCGATCTCACCATTCCCGATGGTGAATTCGTGATCTTTCTCGGTCCGTCGGGATGCGGCAAGTCGACGACGCTGCGGATGATTGCCGGCCTGGAGAGTATCTCCTCCGGCGATCTTCGCATCGGTGGCAAGAGCGTCGCCAATGTCGCGCCGCGCGACCGAAACGTCGCCGTGGTGTTCCAGAGCTACGCGCTCTATCCGCATATGTCGGTGCGGCAGAATATGGCCTTCGGGTTGAAGATGCGCGGCACCGACGCGGCGGTTATCGATGCCAAGATTGCAGACGCCGCTAACCTGCTCGGTCTGCAGAATCTTCTCGGCCGCAAGCCGGCAGCGCTTTCGGGTGGCCAGCGGCAGCGTGTCGCGCTCGGCCGGGCGATCGTTCGCGAACCGGCGGCCTTCCTGCTTGACGAACCGCTGTCCAATCTCGATGCGCAACTGCGTGCCGAGATGCGGCTCGAACTCGTGAAGCTGCACCGGCGCCTCGGCCGCACCATCGTCCATGTCACCCACGACCAGGTCGAGGCGATGACCATGGGCGATCGCATATGCATCATGCGCGATGGTCGCCTGATCCAGGCCGGCCGGCCGCTTGAAGTCTATGCCGACCCGGTCAACACCTTCGTCGCACGCTTCCTGGCGACGCCGCCGATGAACCTCATTCCGGCCACGCTTCAGGCCGCACCTGGCGAAGGGCTCTCCGTCCTGACCGACAGTGGTGCCGTGCTTGCCGTCCCCGCCCGCCACCGCAACGCTTATGGCGAGCGTGCCGGGCGCCGCGTCATTCTGGGCGTGCGGGCCGAGGATTTCCACGAAAGCCCCGACAAGCCGGACTGGCAGAAGATTGCCGTACGGGTTGTGGCCGTCGAGGCTCTCGGCGCCGAGAACGTCCTGATCGGCCAGATTGCCGGTCAGGCCACCGGCAGGGATGATGCTCACCCCGCGGGGGGCGACAAGCCGTTGGAGATCGCCGCCCGCCTCAGCCGTTATTTCACGGCGCCCGTCGGCTCGATGGTCGAACTCTACATCGACCCGCTGCCGATGCACCTCTTTGATCCCGAAACCGAACTGGTCATCGCGCGGCCGAGCCTCATGGGGGCCACGCGATGACCAGCATGGACAGAAACGAACGGCCGGCCTTTCGTCGCCGCTTCGGCTTGCATTTCGGGCTGATTGTCGTCTGCGCCATCGTGCTGCTGCCGCCGCTCTGGGTGCTGCGGACAAGCTTCGTCCCCGAGCAGTTGTCCTACAGCAACGAGCTGATGCCGGCCTTTACGACGGACAATTATTCGGCGCTGCTGTCGAGCCGCTTCGGTCAATCCTACCTCAACAGCCTGATCGTCGCGCTCGGCTCGGTTCTGCTCGCATTGCCTTTTGCCGCCACCACCGGCTATGCCTTCGCCCGCTTCCGCACGGGCGGTCGTTGGGCGCGTTTTGCCGTTCTGGCGACGCAGATGTTGCCGCCCGTGGCGCTGGTGCTGCCGACCTTCACGCTGTTCCGAAGCCTGGAGC
>NZ_RZRO01000039.1:0-53642 GCF_003997975.1 Mesorhizobium sp. M7A.F.Ca.US.005.03.1.1 | reverse complement strand
GGCCTGAAGGAGCGCGCCAAGACGCTGGTGGAGCTCGTCGACGGCGCGGCTTTCCTGTTTGCCACCCGACCGCTGCCGATCGACGACAAGGCGGCCCTTCTGCTCACCGATGACGCCCGCAAGATCCTGCGCAGTGCTCACGAAGCTTTGAACGGGCTTGCGGGTGACTGGACAGCCGCCTCGGCGGAGGCGGCGATCCGCGAGGTGGCAGCGGCCGGCAGCCACAAGCTCGGCGCGGTGGCCCAGCCTTTGCGCGCCGCTTTGACCGGCAAAAGCACCTCGCCGGGCGTGTTCGATGTGCTCGCCGTGCTCGGCCGCGAGGAAAGCCTGGCGCGCATCTCAGATCAAATCGATTAGGAGCAAACTGGCCCAAGAAGATTGGCATTGAAAGGCGGGTTTCGCAGTGCAACATTAGGCCTTGGCCCAATCTGGCACGCACCTCCTGAAATGCGGTGGCGAATACGCGCATTGCGGTGATTTTCGACGTGTCGCTCTGCGAAATTTGCCTTTGCCGGCATGAGGAAACAAGAAGGAGTTTGCAATGACCGAAGCTGCGAAAAAACTGGATTTGGGCAAGACCCAAGAGGCCACCGCAACGCTTGAATTCGCCGGCAAGACCCATGAATTCAAGGTGCGAAGCGGTTCGGTCGGGCCTGATGTGATCGACATCGCCTCGCTCTACTCAACCACCGGCGCTTTCACCTACGATCCCGGCTTCACCTCGACGGCAAGCTGCGAGTCCGAAATCACCTTCATCGACGGCGACGCCGGCATCCTGTTGCACCGCGGCTATCCGATCGACCAGTTGGCCGAACATGGCGACTTCCTCGAGGTCTGCTATCTCCTGCTCTACGGTGAATTGCCGACCAAGGCGCAGAAGGACGATTTCGATTACCGCGTGACGCGCCACACCATGGTGCATGAGCAGATGTCGCGCTTTTTCACCGGCTTCCGCCGCGACGCGCATCCGATGGCGGTGATGTGCGGCGTGGTCGGCGCGCTGTCGGCCTTCTATCACGACTCCACCGACATTTCCGACCCCTACCAGCGCATGGTTGCCTCCATGCGGCTGATCGCCAAGATGCCGACGATCGCGGCGATGGCCTACAAATACCACATCGGCCAGCCCTTCATTTACCCGAAGAACGAGCTGAACTTTGCCGCCAACTTCCTGCATATGTGCTTTGCCGTGCCTTGCGAGGAATACAAGATCAATCCGGTGCTGGCGCGCGCCATGGAACGCATCTTCATCCTGCACGCCGACCACGAGCAAAATGCCTCGACCTCGACCGTTCGCCTCGCCGGCTCGTCGGGCGCCAACCCGTTTGCGTGCATCGCCGCCGGCATAGCCTGCCTGTGGGGACCCGCGCATGGCGGCGCCAATGAAGCGGCGCTCAACATGCTTGGCGAGATCGGCCATGTCGATCACATCCCCGAATTCATCGCCCGCGCCAAAGACAAGGACGACCCGTTCCGCTTGATGGGCTTCGGCCACCGCGTCTACAAGAACTACGATCCGCGCGCCAAGATCATGCAGAAGACGGCACATGAGGTTCTGGGCGAGCTCGGCATCAAGGACGATCCGCTGCTCGACATCGCCATGGAGCTGGAAAAGATCGCGCTGACCGATTCCTATTTCATCGAGAAGAAGCTCTACCCGAATGTCGACTTCTATTCCGGCATTACGCTGAAGGCGCTGGGCTTCCCCACCACCATGTTCACCGTGCTGTTCGCGGTCGCCCGCACCGTCGGCTGGATCGCCCAGTGGAAAGAGATGATCGAGGATCCGCGCCAGAAGATCGGCCGCCCGCGCCAGCTCTATACCGGTGCACCGGAGCGGGATTACGTGCCGATCGCCAAGCGGTGAATTAGGAAATAGTGAGTAGTGAGTAGTGAGTAGTGAGTAGTGAAGTCGACCATTTCTACTGATTACTGACTACTCACTCTCTTGACATACCGCATCACCACCTGCGCGGCGATCTCGCCGGACGGTCTACCGGTAGCCATGCGCCGCCTGATCTCTGCAAATCCATCCTTCTGCCAGGCACGCATGCCGCTGTCGGCGAACAGTGCTTCCAATTGCCGGGCAAGGTTGTTCGGCTTGATATAGCCGTCGTAGAATTCGGGAATAAGCGCTCGATCCGATATCAGATTGGGCAGCAGCGCCGACCAGACGGAAACGAGGTACGGCGCCAAGATGCGCGCGACCGGGTCGAGCCTGTAGCAGGAAATCATCGGCACGCCGGCCAGCGCCAGTTCCAGCGATACCGTCCCGGACGCGATCAGCGCCGCATCGGCCCTGCCGAAAGCCTGCCATTTGCGCTGGGGATCGACGATGATCTCAGGCTTTTCATCCCAGCGGTTGACGGAAGATTTGACGAGGTCGGCGACATGCGGGACGGTCGGCAGCAGCAGCCGCAAGCGGTGGCCGCGCGCGCGCAGGATCGACACCGTCTCGCCGAACGGGTCGAGCAGCCGCCGTACCTCGCTACGCCGCGAACCGGGCAGGACGAGCAAGGTTTTGACCCGATCAGGAGAAAGGTCGCGCGGCAACTCCTGCGCCTTGGCTGCAGCGAGCAAGCCCGCATCGTGCGTCAGGCGATGCCCGACATAGGTGCCCGGTGGCCCGCCGAGCCGCTCCAACTCCTTAACCTCGAAAGGCAGGATGCAGAGGATGTGGTCGACATAGGGCTTCATCGCGACCGCCCTGCCCGGCCGCCACGCCCATACGCTGGGACAGACATAGTGGATGATCGGAATCGACGGGTTGGCCGCACGCACCTTTTTGGCGACGCGCAACGAAAAGTCCGGACTGTCGATGGTGACGAGGCAATCCGGCTTTTCGTCGGCAACGGTCTTGGCCAGTTGGCTGATCCGCCGCATCAGGCGCGGAAGGTCGCGCAGGACGGCACTGAACCCCATGAGGGCGATCTCGCCGGCATCGAATGGCGAGACCAGTCCCAGCGTCTGCAAATGACGGCCGCCGAGGCCGACGAGTTGCACCTCGCGCCCGGCCGCCTGCCTGAGCGAGCGTACTATGTCGGCGCCGAGCAGGTCGCCGGACTCCTCGCCGGCAACAATCGCGATCTTCAATGCCCTGTCAGCCACTGTGCGGCTCCGTCGTGGCAGGCAGGCCAATGACGAACAGGCCGAGTGCGTTGGCGCGCGCGATGGTTTCAGGACCTTCGAGAACCAGCGAACGTCCCGCCTCGACGGCAATCCCGGCAAGCTCGGCTGCATGCGCTGCTTCGACCGTCTGCAGGCCGATGGACGGAAGATCCGCTCGCAGTTCCTGGCCAGGCTTGGCGCACTTGACCAGGACGCCGCGGGTCTTGCCCGCAATACGGCCGTGGCCGCGTAAAAGCTTTGCCCGCTCAAGCAATCCGGCTGTTCCTTCGATGCCTTCCAGCGCAATGGTCCGGCCACCGATGGCGATCGCGGCCTGGCCGATGTCCAGCGCCCCGATGGCTTTTGCTGCGGCAAGGCCTGCCTCGATGTCACGCCAGTCCGACTTTTGTGGCGCGGCGTTGGTCAGGACGCCTTCGGCGGCGACAAGGCTCGGCACGACTTCATGGGCGCCGACAACTTTTATTCCACGGGCTTCGAGGCCCCTCGCCAAGACCTTCAGCAGGCCATCGTCGCCACGCGCGAGCGCCAAGACGACCAGCGGAATTACCGCGAGCAGGCTGAGACTGGGGCGCAGCGCAAGCAATCGCGGCCGGCGCTTGATCTCGCCTGCAAGCACCAGATGGGTGATCCGGTGCCGCCGTAGCAATGGGACCAGCGAGCCTATACCTTCCAGAGCGAGGCTTTCATGATCGTATCGGGAGAGCTCCGCGATGCGGTCGACCTCGCCTTCCATCAGGATGACGAAGGGCGGATAGCCTTGTTCAACCGAGCCGGCCGCGACTTCGACCGGCAGACTGCCGCCGCCGGCAATGATGCCGACCCTGGAGCCCGGCGGAAGATCAAGACGCGCTGCCGCTGTCTCAGTCTTCGTCATCGACGTCGTCGCCATCGCCGCCCTTGAGCGACGGCACAGCATAGTGCCGCTTGCCGCGACTGGTGATGAAATCGATGATCTTCATGGCGGTCGGCGACGACGCGAACTCCGCCTTGGCGAACTCGATGTTCTCGCCAACAGTGCGGGAACGATCGAAGATCATCCTGTAAGCCTTGCGCAGCACAAGGATTTCGGACCTCGGCAGGCCGGAGCGCTTGAGCCCGATGATGTTGAGACCGCGCAAACTGGCGCGGTTGCCGACCGCTATGGCGAAGGGGATGACATCGCCGACGATCGCGGAGCAACCGCCCAGAAAGGCGTTGTCGCCGATGCGGACAAACTGATGCACTGCGGTCAGGCCGCCGATATAGACGTTGTTACCGACCTCGCAGTGGCCGCCCAGCGTTGCGCCATTGGCGAACGTCGCATTGTTGCCGACGACGCAATCATGGGCGATATGGGCGTAGGCGAGGAAATTGCCGTTGTCGCCGACCGTCGTCTCACCGCGGCTGGAATCGGTGCCGAGATGCATCGTCACGCCTTCGCGGATCGTGCAGTTCCTGCCGATGACCAGGGTGGTTCGGCCGCCCTTGTGCTTGGTGTTCTGCGGCGGCGCGCCCAATGTCGCCATCGGGTAGACCTTGGTCGAGGCGCCGATCGACGTCGCGCCCATCACCGAGACATGACTGACCAGTTCGACGTCGTCGCCGATCACCACATCGGCGCCGACATGGCAGAACGGCCCGATGCGCACACCTTGGCCGATTTTGGCGCCTTCCTCGACAATGGAGGAAGCATGGATGGATGTCTTGATTTTCATAAGCACTCGATCGTCAGTCGCTGGTGACCATCATGGCTGAAATCTCGGCCTCGGCCGCCTTGGCGCCGTCGACCATGGCTTCACAAGCGAATTTGAGCAGGTTGCCGCGTTTCTTGATTTTCTTGACATAGATCTTCAACTGGTCGCCGGGAACGACCGGTTTGCGGAATTTGGCGTTGTCGATGGTCAGGAAATAGACCAGCGACGGCTTTTCGGTACCCAGGCTGCGGATACAGATGGCGCCGGCCGTCTGCGCCATCGCCTCAACGATGAGCACACCCGGCATGACCGGCTGCTCAGGGAAATGGCCCTGAAAATGCGGCTCGTTTATGGTCACGTTCTTGATGCCGATGGCGGATTCGTCGCCATCGATGTCGACGATACGATCGATCATCAGGAACGGATAGCGGTGCGGCAGGAGCTTCATCAGCCCCATGATGTCGACCGCTTCCAGCGTCGTCGACGCGATCATGTCAGCCATTGCCTCCCTCGCCCTGTTTGCGGGTCCTGGCGAGCTTGCGCAGCATGGCTATCTCCCGCATGGCTTCCGCCATCGGCTGTGCCGGATAGCCGCCCCAGATCTCGCCTGCAGGGACATTGCTCATAAATCCACTTCTGGCGGCAAGCTTGGCCCCTGTCCCTATGGTCAGGTGATCCGCAAGCCCCACGCCGCCGCCCATGGTGACATTGTCACCCACGACCACAGAACCCGAAATACCCGAAAGCCCGGCTATTATGCAATTGCGGCCGATGCGGACGTTATGGGCGATCTGCACGAGATTGTCGATCTTGGTGCCTTGGCCGATGATCGTATCGGACATGGCGCCGCGATCGACGGTGGTGTTGGAGCCGATCTCGACGTCGTCCTGGATAACGACACGGCCGATCTGCGGCACGCGTTCGGGACCCTTGGCCCCGCCGACGAAGCCAAAACCATCCTGGCCTATCCTGGCGCCGCCATGAATGATGACGCGATTGCCGATCAAGGCATACTGGATGCTGGCGCCCGGACCGACATAGCCGTCGCGGCCGATCTGGCAGGATTGTCCGATGACCGCATTCGGGGCGATGACAGTACCGCTGCCGATCGAAGCGCCTGGCCCGATAACCGCGCCGGCCTCGATGACGGAACCGGCTTCGACATGCGCGGTCGCATCGACATGAGCGTGCGGCGAGACGCCGGTTTCACTGGTCATCGGCCCTGGTGTCGCTGCCCTCGGAAACAGCAGACGCCCGATCAGCGCGAAGGCCTGCTGCGGACGCGGATGAATGAGAACGGCAACGCTTGCCGGCGCCTTGCCGGCAAATTCCGCCGGGCACAGCACCGCGGCAGCCCGCAGCGACGGCATCAGCGCGGAATTACGCTTGCCGTCGACAAAGACGAGCGCATTCTCGCCGCCCTCGCTGGCCGGCGCGAGTGCTTCGATCAAAATATTGGAGTGGCCGGAATCGACAAGCACCGAGCCGGTCAGATTCGCGACTTCGCCCGCCGTATACCGGCGTGATGGCGCGAAGAACACCGGATCGGTCATTCCAGAAGCTATATCCAGCTAGGTCGGAACATTTCTCCCGGACCCTGAAGACCCGGGAGCATCGTTGGCCGCCGATCAGAAGCGGGTCGATATGCCGAAGTTGAATTCCTGCACGTCGTCAGACGCTTCCTTCTTGACCGGGATCGCGTAGTCGATACGGATCGGACCGAACGGCGACGCCCACATCAAGCCAACACCGACCGAAGCGCGCAGCTTCATGCCCACCGTCGACTGGTCGACCAAGTCGTTGGCAACCTTGCTGCCGTAGAGCGTGGCCGCATCCGCGAAGACCGCGCCACGCAGGCCGAAGCTCTCTGGAACGACCGGAAGCGGGAACTGGGCTTCCGCCGAGGCGTTAAAATAGGTCGTGCCGCCCAGATGGTCGCCAGCGCCGTCGTTGTCGACCGGACCGATGCCGCCGTAGGCGAAGCCGCGGATCATGCGGTCGCTGCTCTGGAAGTGATCGAACACGCGCAGATCGCCGTCGCCGCCGTAGCCTTCGACATGACCGGCGCCGCCCGAAATAAGTCCGACCAGATCATACTGCTCCGACAGCGTCTGGTAGATGCTGCCTCGCCCCGTGACCTTCACGAACTTTGCATCGCCACCGAGACCCGCGACTTCCACCGTCGTGGTGGCGTAGATACCCTCGTGCGGGTTCTTCATGTCGTCGATGGTGTTGTAGACCAATCCCAGGCTAACCGAAGACTTGATCCATGGGCTCTGCTCTATGCCATCCAGGATAGCGTCGGAAACATTGCACTTAAGGGGATCATAAATGCCACCGGTCACGCAATCATCATCCAGCTTATATTTCTCTTGCGAGATGTTGTAAGCTAGCTGCGTCGTGATGCTGTCGGTGATCGGCAGGCCGAAACGCACGGTCGCACCCGTGGTGTCACTGTCGTAATGATCGTAGTTCCGGGTTTGCTTGAAGATGTCGAAACCGGCGGCGATGCGCCGTCCGAGGAAATAAGGCTCGGTGAAGGACAGGCTGTAGTCGCGCGAATTCTTGCCGCCGCCCGCAGACACCTTGATGAACTGGCCGCGGCCGAGGAAGTTGCGCTCGGTCACCGAGCCTTCGACCGACGGACCGGCCGTGTCGCCACCGGTCGAATAACCAGCACCCACCGAGAACTCGCCGGTCGACTTCTCAACCACGTCAACCACCAGAACGACTTGGTCGGGCTGCGAACCCGGCACAGTCGAGATGTCGACTTTCTCAAAGTAATTCAAGTTTTCCAGGCGCTTCTTCGCGCGCTGGATGAGCACCTGGTTGAAGGCGTCGCCTTCGCTGACGTCGAACTCCCGGCGAATGACATAGTCACGCGTGCGATCGTTGCCGCGGATCTCGATGCGCTCGATATAGGCCTTGGTGCCCTGGTCGATCGTATAGACCACCGAAATGGTGTGGTTCTCGAAATTGCGGTCGCCGCGCGGCGTGACCTGCGCGAAGGCATAGCCGGAACCGGCCACCTTCTCGGTCAGCGCGATGATGGAATCCTCGACGTTCTTGGCGTTGTAGACGTCACCCTTGTGGGTCTCGATCACCGATTCCAGCGACTTGCCGTCGACTTCAGGGATCGTGCTCTCGACGCTGACATCGCCGAACGTGTAGCGGTCGCCTTCCTGGACGGTGATGGTGACCGTGTACTTGTTCGTCGCGCTGTCGAGCTCGCCGACGGCGGACACGACCTGGAAGTCGGCATAGCCGTGATTGTAGTAGAAGCGGCGCAGCAGCTCCTGGTCCGCGCGCAGCTTGTCATCGTCGTAGACGTCGTCGCGCAGGATGAAGGAAACCCAGGACGAACGCTTGGTGTTGATGATATCCGACAGGCGGCGGCTGGAATAGGCGCTGTTGCCGACGAAATTGATCGCCGCGATCTGCGTGCGATCGCCTTCGGCAATGTTGAAGACCACATTCACGCGATTGTCGCCAAGCTGCATGACCTGCGTGGTCACGGTCACGTCGTCGCGACCAATGCGCTTGTAGGCAGCCTTGACCGACTCCACGTCGGCATCGAGCGTCGCCTGCGAGAACGTTCCGCGCGGCTTCAGCTGCACCGCCGCCGCGAGCGCATTGTCCTTGAGTTTCTTGTTGTTCTGGAACAGCACCTGGTTGACAACCTGATACTCGGCAACCTTCACCACCAGCGTCGAGCCGACCTGGTTGATCTGCACATCCGAAAACAGGCCGGTGCCAAACAGTGCCTTGACCGCACCGTCGATATCGGAACTGGAGAAAGCCTTGCCCGGCTTGATGGTGATGTAATTGCGGATGGTCTCAGCGTCGATACGCTGGTTGCCGCTTACTTCGACTCTGCTGACGACAGCGGCTTCAGCCGCCGATGTGGCAACGAACTGCACTGCGAGCGCGCCTGGCACGACCATGGCCGCGGACAGGGTCACCGCGGACGCGGCGCTTAGAAACTTGGATGCTGCCTTCATCGGGCTTAATAACCTTTTCTCGTAGTCCCCACGGCGAGAAAACCGGACGTGCGGTAATTTCCCCTACCGTATTAACCGGATTTTCCCTACACGCAAGGCTTCTGGTTAATTTGTATTTACTTAACCCTGCGGCGTGGCTTTCGCGTCACTCATATCCCCTTGCATGGTAAACGGCGTCTCAACATCGTCCATGCAGAAGCCAAATTTCTTCATGATTTCAGCACCCAAACAGATCGTTCCAAAAAACGAACCCCATGAAGCACAGCACCAGAAGCAACCCGGCCCGATAGGCCATTTCCATCATCCGTTCCGACACCGGACGGCGAATGACAGCCTCCACCCCGTAGAACAAGAGGTGACCGCCGTCGAGGGGGGGAATCGGCAAAAGGTTCAGAATTCCGATGCCAACGGATAGCAGTGCAACCAGCTGCACGAGCCATTCGAATCCCAGTTTCGCAGCCCTGCCCGCCATGTCGGCGATCTTCACCGGGCCGCCCAGCTGACATTTGTCTTCGCGCCCGACAACAAAGCGCTGCAGGAACTGGCCGGTGCGCTGGATGACGTGACCGGTTTCCTCGACCGCTGCCGCGACAGCTCCAACAGGCGTGTAGGTGATGAGCCGTGGCTGGCCGAGTTCCTTGTTGTTGACGACACCGATTACAGCGACCTTGACCTTGTTGCCGAGCGCGTCTTCCTGTTCCATCAGCCGCGGTGCCGCGGTCACAGTGACCTCCCGGCCGTCGCGCAGCATGACGAAAGTGATTGCGTCGTCCGCACGGCCCGAAACCAGGCGTTGAACGTCGCCAAAGGTTTCGACCTTGTTGCCGTCGACGCTGACGAATCGGTCGCCGGGAAGGATGCCGGCCTTCGCCGCCGGGCTGTCGGCGGTCACCTCGGCCACCATCGGCTCGGCGACATAGCGGCCATAGGCGGTGAACAGCACGGAAAAGACGACGATCGTCAGCAGGAAATTGAACAGCGGTCCGGCCACCACCGTTGCCGCGCGCTTCCAGATCGGCTGCGTGTGGAAGGCGACCTTGCGCTCTTCCGCGGTCAGCGTTTCAATTTCTTCCGACGTCGGCTGGCTCGATGTGGCGTTCATGTCGCCGACGAATTTGACATAGCCGCCAAGCGGTATCGCACACAGTTTCCAGCGCGTGCCGTGGCTGTCGTTGAAGCCGAAGAGTTCCGGGCCGAAGCCGATCGAGAAGGCCCTGACGCCGATGCCGCACCAGCGCCCGACAAGGTAATGGCCCATTTCGTGGACGAACACGACCACGGTCAGCACGAAGAGGAATGGCACCAGCGTGCCGAGGACAAAGCCTTGTGTGCTGAAAAGCGCGTGAAGAATCTCGTTCAAGACAAACCCTCAATTCTTCCACGGCGCAGACTGCGCCGTGACTGTGACACCAATCCGGGCGAATCCAAGGCGCATCGCGCAAAGGACCTGAAATGACACCACTCAAACGGGAAACAGACCCTGCGCCGGATGATCGGCGTTCGCCGAAATCCAGCCGATGACGTATAGGGCGAATGCAGCTGCGACAAGCCCATCGACACGATCCATGACGCCGCCATGGCCCGGGATGAGCGCGCCTGAGTCCTTGCGGCCATGGCGGCGCTTGACCCAGGATTCAAACAGGTCGCCTGCCTGCGAGACAATCGACAGCACGAGCGCCACCAGGCCGAGCAATGCCAGATTGCCGACACCGGCAGCTACGGCGAGGACCAGCCCGGCGACGACGCCGCCGAGCGCACCGCCGAGCGCGCCGCTGCGCGTCTTGCCGGGCGAGATAGAGGGCGCCAGTTTCGGCCCCCCAACGGCACGGCCAACGAAATAGGCAAGGATATCGGTGGCCCAGACGACCGCAAACAGGAACAGGATGGCAATGAGGCCCGAACGATCGCCATCGCGCAGCAAGGCGAGCGACAGGCCTGAAACCGCGGCATAGGCGAGGCCGCTCGCATCCCATTGTCCGGTCTTGCGAAGCGAGGCGGCTATCGCCGTTGCGGCAACAATGGCCGCCACAAGCGGCAGCAGCCAGGAGGCGGCCAGGCCGCCGATCAAGGCGCCAACGAAGACGACCAGCAATGCTTCCGGCAGGAAACCCAGGCCCGTGGCCCCGGTCGGGCGCGACATGCGGGTCCATTCATAGAAGATCGCCGCCGATATCACGGCGCACAGCAGCCGGAACGGCAGACCGCCGATCCAGGTCAGACCGAGAGTGATGATGGCGAGCACGATCGCCGAAACGACACGCAGCTGGAGATTGCTCATCCCGCGGCCGGTCGCGAAGCGACGTCCTGGCCTCCAAGTCCACCGAACCGGCGTTCGCGGCCAGCAAACTCACGCAAGGCCTCGGCAAGGTGCTCGCGGCTGAAGTCGGGCCAGTAGCAAGGCAGGAAGACGAGCTCGCTATAGGCGGCCTGCCACAGGAGGAAATTCGACAGGCGAAGCTCGCCGCTGGTGCGAATGACCAGTTCCGGGTCGGGAATGCCTTGCGTATCAAGCGCAACGGCAAAGCTTTCGGCTGATATCGCCTCGGCGTCGAGTTCGCCACGCGCCACGGCCAAAGCGAGCTTTTGCGCCGTGCGAACGATCTCGTCGCGTCCGCCATAGTTGAAGGCGATCACCAGCGTCAGAGATTCATTTGCGGCCGTCAGCGTTTCGGCCTCGTCGAGCAGTCCCCTGATATCGGGCTGCAGCCCTGCCCGGTCGCCGATGATTCTAACCCGCACACCGCTCTGGTGCAGTTCGGCAAGGTCACGGCGGATGAACATTTTCAGAAGGCCCATCAGGTCGCTGACCTCGGATTTCGGCCGCGACCAGTTCTCCGACGAGAAAGCGTAGACGGTCAGGTAGGAGATGCCGAGCCCGGGTGCTGCGCGCACCGTCTTGCGCAGCGCCTCGACGCCGGCACGATGGCCCGCAAGACGAGGCAAGCCGCGCGCCTTGGCCCAGCGTCCGTTTCCGTCCATGATGATCGCGACATGCGCGGGCGTTGCCATGTTCTCGCTTTCGGGTCAGCCGGAGGCCAAGACCCTAAACCTGCATGATTTCAGCTTCCTTATCGGAAAGCAGGTGGTCGATGGTGCTGATCGTCTCGTCGGTAAGTTTCTGAACCTGGTCCGAGCGCTTGCGCTGATCGTCCTCGCTGATGTCGCCGTCCTTCTCCGCCTTCTTCAGGAAGTCCATGCCGTCGCGGCGCACATGGCGCGCGGCGACCCGGGCGTTCTCGGCGTAGGTGTGCGAGATCTTGACCAGTTCCTTGCGGCGCTGTTCGTTGAGTTCGGGAAGCGGAATCCTGAGGTTGGTGCCGTCCACGATCGGGTTGAAACCCAGATTGGATTCGCGGATCGCGCGGTCGACCGCGCCAACCATCGACTTGTCCCAGACCGACACCGAGATCATGCGCGGCTCCGGCACCGAGACGTTGGCGACCTGATTGATCGGCATGGTGGTGCCATAGGCCTGCACCTGGATCGCATCGAGCAGATTGCTGGAGGCGCGACCGGTCCGCAGCGAAGCCAGATCATGCTTGAACGCGGCGATGGCCCCATCCATGCGCCGCTTGAGATCGTCGTACTCACCACTCATCTTTATCTCCTCGACCCGTCTAATGCGGGCTCACTGCTTCGGGGCCGTCTTCGAATCGGACCTTCGAAAACCGGTTTCCCTTCGGGCCAGGCCGCCGATCAATCGTCCGCGACGACCGTGCAGCGGCCGCCGCCCCTCAGAATATCGCCGAAACCACCTTTTTCGTGGATCGAATAGACGATTATCGGAATGTTGTTTTCGCGCGCAAGTGCAATCGCTGCAGTATCCATGATGGAAAGGCCGCGATTTATGACTTCGCCATGGCTGATGCGCTCGAAACGCGTCGCATTCGGGTCCTTCTTCGGGTCCGCCGAGTAGACGCCGTCGACCTGAGTACCCTTGAACAGTGCGTCGGCGCCAATTTCAGCCGCGCGGAGGGCGGCGGCCGAATCAGTGGTGAAGAACGGATTGCCGGTGCCGCCGGCGAAGATCACCACCTTGCCCTGGTTCATGTAGGCAGTCGCCTGGCGCTGCGAAAAGCTCTCGCAAAGTTCGGGCATGGCGATCGCCGAAAGCACCACGGCGTCGACGCCGATCTTGTTCAACGACGTGCGCAGCGCCAGCGAGTTGATCACCGTGGCAAGCATGCCCATGTGGTCGCCGGTGACACGGTCGCCGCCCTTGGAGGCAACCGCCACGCCGCGAAAGATGTTGCCGCCGCCGATGACGACGCCGACCTCGATGCCCAATGCACGCGCCTCGGCGATGTCGCCGGCGATGCGATCCACCACTGAAACGTCGATGCCGAAATGCTGCTCGCCCATCAATGCTTCGCCCGACGCTTTCAACAAGACACGTCGGTAGAGGGGCTTCAACGTCATCTGGGCCTCTTCATTTGCATGTGGCGCGTTCCGGTGGCTACCCTCGCGCAGGCGCCGCCTCGAAACAATGGCGTTCCGATACACGAAGGGCGCCGCGATGTCACGCGGCGCCCAAACGGCAAATTCGCCGGTTTCCTGTCCCATCAATCAATTGGTGGACACGCTGGCCGACTCTCCTTCGATAAGCACCGGTGACACGTAGTTGGAGGGCTTGTCGCCGGTTGTCGCGCCGCCGGTGACGCGCGCCTGTATCTGCGCGCCGAAATAGGAATAGGGAAACGGCGCTGGAGTTCTGCTGACCCTCTCCAGCCGGTCGCGATGCGCTTTCGGAATCTCGAAATCCAGCGCGCCAAGATTGTCCTGCATTTGGCTGAGCGTCGTCGCACCGAGAATGACGGTCGCGATCCCCGGCTGCGTCGCTACCCAGTTGAGCGCGACCTGAGGCATGCTGCGGCCGATCTCGGATGCGACCTTCTCGAGTTCGGCCACGATAGCCCAGTTGCGTTGCGTGAACTTTTGGAACCCCGGATGCGTCGAGTTGCGAAATCCGTCGAGCCGGCCCGCGGTTCCGGCCTGAGCCGGCCGATACTTGCCGCTCAGCAGCCCGCTGGCCAGCGGGCTCCACACCATGATGCCGGCGCCATGGCGCGTGCCGAATGGCACGAACTCATTCTCGATCGCGCGTTCGGCCAATGAATATTCGAGCTGTAGCGCCGAAACCGGCTCATATCCGCGCAATTCGGCGATCGCCTGTGCGCGGCCCGCATACCAGGCGGGCACATCCGAAAGGCCGACATGGCGCACCTTGCCCATCCGAACCAGGTCGTCCAGCGTGCGCATGACCTCCTCGGCCGGGGTCAGCCTGTCCCAGACATGCATGAGATAGAGATCGATATAGTCGGTCCCCAACCGTTTCAGCGAAACATCTACGGCCCGCATGATGTTCTTGCGGCCATTGCCGCCGGCATTCGGATTTCCGGGCTGCATGTTCATGGTGAACTTGCTGGCGATCACCGCCATGTCGCGCAAGCCGCGCTCGGCGATGAATTCGCCAAGCCAGGCTTCGGCCGTGCCGTCTGTGTAGAGATCCGCCGTGTCGAAGAAATTGCCGCCCGCCTCGACATAGGCGTCGAACATCGCCCGCGCCGTATCCCTGTCGGCTCCCCAGCCCCATTCCGTGCCGAAAGTCATCGTGCCCAGCGCCAGCCGGCTGACCCTGAGGCCGCTGTTGCCAAGAGTGTAGTAGGTCATGGTCATAATCGTCTTCCAATGCTTGGTGATAGATGCCCGAGCGTCACTGGCCCGGAGTGGTCTTGACCCAGGGATTGCCGCGCTCGTGTGTCATGCGGAACGCAAAGCCATCGACCTTCCAGCCATCCGCAAAACGCGTCAGGTGATGCTCATAGGTGCCCCAGACCTCCCAAAGCGGGTCGCCATTGCCTTCCATCCGGTTCCAGGCATAGCCGTTCGACAGGACAGTCGCCGTGTCCCCTTCGAGAACGACCTGGTGATTGGTGCGCAGATGCAGGCTTGTCTTGCTGCCCTTGAGGTTGGCCGCCCAGGCGCCAATCAGGTCGTCGGAAGCGATGTTGGCCGCCGGCTGTCCGGAAAGGCTGCTGAAATCGGCAGTGGCCCGATCCGCGAAATAGCTGCGTGCAAGCTTCCAGTTCTGGGCGTCGACGGCCCGGTCGATGGCATCGGCGATGCGAATGACCGCGCGTTCGTCTGCGAGCGCCCGCCAGTCTGATGGCTCCGCCTCGCCGGCGTCCATCGGCGCCAACGCCATGCCTGCCGCGAAAGTTACGCGCTTCAACGCATTCATGTTCTTTCTCCTCGATGCCATCAGCCCATCGTCGACGTGCGGCCGGCAATGTGGACCGCTCGGCCGACATCGACAAGATTGCATTGTTCGCATGGACCATGCGATATCATGCATGAATGTACCGGGACCTGCTCACCCACTTGCCTGTGATCGTCGCCGTGGCCCGACGCGGCGGCTTCGCGCTTGCCGCCGCCGAACTCGGCATGAGCCCTTCGGCAGTCAGCCATGCGGTGCGCATTGTCGAAGAGCGGATCGGCCAGCCTTTGTTCGCACGGACGACGCGCAGCGTTTCGCTCACCGAGGCCGGCAAGGCGCTGGTGGAAACGGCGGCTCCGGCCCTCCAGGATATTGCCGAGCGGATGGACCGTATCCGCAGCGTCAAAGGCAGGCCGTCTGGCCTGCTCAGGATCAACGCCTCCAACATCGCCATACCATTGGCGGTGACGCCGGTGGTCGCCGCGATGGCCGAACGCTATCCGGAGGTTACGGTGGAGGTCTTCGCTGACCAGGGTCTGGTTGACATCGTCGGCGAAGGCTTCGATGCCGGCATCCGGCTTGGCGAGATGATCGCCCAGGACATGGTCGCGGTCCGGCTGACGCCGCCGTTCTCCGTCGTCATCGTGGCCTCGCCCGTTTATATCGGACGGCACGGCCGTCCCAGCAGCGTTGCCGATTTGGCGAACCACAATTGTATTGGCTACCGGCTCGTCCGCTCTGGTGCGCTCTATCGCTGGGATCTGATCGAGGATGGCAAGGACATCGCCATGGAGACGCGGGGCAGCGTTGTCGTGACGGATTCGCTCGCAGCAATCGATCTTGCGCTTGCAGGCGTCGGGCTTGCCTATGTCTTCGAGCCGCTGGCGCGCGCCGATCTTGCCGCGGGCCGCCTGGTCCAGATGCTGCCGCAGACGGCGATCGAGGAACCGGGGCTATTCCTCTATTTCCCGCGCCGGGCGTCAATGGCGCCGAAGCTCAGGGCCTTTATCGACACCGCACAAGAAATCGGCCGGGCATCCTTGCGGACACCCGGCCGAGTTGCCTGAGCTGAGAAGCCCCTTCAGGGGCTATTTGTAAGGATTATTTCTTCACCGCAGCCGCGACTTCCGCCGCGAAATCGGTCTCTTCCTTTTCAATGCCTTCGCCGAGCGCAAAGCGCAGATAGGCGGAGATCTTGGCCGGAGCGCCGATTTCCTTCTCGGCATCCTTCAGTGCCTGCTCGACAGTGATGTCGGGATTGAGCACGAAGGCCTGCTTCAGGAGCACGACTTCCTCATAGAACTTGCGTAGGCGGCCTTCGACCATCTTTTCGATGATCGCTTCCGGCTTGCCGGACTGGCGCGCCTGATCGGCGAAGATCGCCTTCTCGCGCTCGACCGCAGCCGGATCGATCTGCTCGGCCGTCAGCGCCAGCGGGTTGGTGGCGGCGACATGCATGGCAACCTGGCGGCCAAAGGCATTGGCGGCATGCTCATTGCCCGTGGTCTCGATCGCGACCAGAACGCCGAGCTTGCCAAGACCATCGGCAACTGCGTTGTGGACGTAGGTGGCGACAGCACCGTGCGGGACGGTGAGCTTGGCCGAGCGGCGGAAGCCCATGTTTTCGCCGATGGTGCCGACAGCGTCCTTGATGGTGTCGGCAACCGACTTGTCGGAACCCGGATACTTTGCGGCGGCCACAGCCTCCGTCGTGCCGTAGGCCAGCGCAACCTTGGCAACATTGGCGACGATTTCCTGAAACGCGGCGTTGCGGGCAACGAAGTCGGTCTCGGAATTGACCTCGACGACGGCAGCCTCGCGCACGCCGTTGTCGACGCCGATCAGGCCTTCAGCCGCGGTGCGGCCAGCCTTCTTGTCGGCCTTGGAGATACCCTTCTTGCGCAGCCAGTCGACGGCCTCTTCCATGTTGCCGTTGGTCTCGGTCAACGCCGCCTTGCAATCCATCATGCCCGCGCCGGTCAAGTCGCGGAGTTCTTTGACCTGTGCAGCCGAAATGCTCATTGTCGCCTCTTTGTTTTAAATGCACCGACGCACCATCGGTATTCGATGGTGCGTCTGTTTAGCGTGCCAGAATATGAGAAAGGTGAAGGCCGCAACCGGCCTTCGATTATCAAGCTTCCGGAGCGTCTGCAGCCGGGGCCGGAGCCGGGTCGAGCGCGGGTTCGACGGGAGCTTCGATCGAAGCGCCGATGTCGACGCCGAGCGCGCCCTGCTGACGGGCGATGCCGTCGATCGCAGCCTTGGCGATCAGATCGCAATAGAGCTGGATGGCGCGGGCCGCGTCGTCATTGCCGGGGATCGGGAAGTCGATCTTGTCCGGATCGCAGTTCGAATCGATGATGGCGACGACCGGAATGCCGAGGCGCTTGGCCTCGAGAATGGCGATCGCTTCCTTGTTGGTGTCGATCACGAACATCAGGTCGGGCGTCGAGCCCATGTCCTTGATGCCGCCCAGCGCCTTGTCGAGCTTCTCGCGCTCGCGGTCGAGGTTCAGGCGTTCCTTCTTGGTCAACCCTTGCGCCTCACCGGCCAGCATCTCGTCGAGCTTGCGCAGGCGCTGGATCGAATTCGAGATCGTCTTCCAGTTGGTCAGCATGCCGCCGAGCCAACGCGAGTTGACGTAGTACTGGGCCGAACGCTGTGCCGCATCGGCGACGATGTCGGACGCCTGGCGCTTGGTGCCGACGAACAGCACCCGGCCGCCCTTGGCGACGGTGTCGGAAACCTGCTTCAGCGCCTGGTGCAGCAAAGGCACCGTCTGCGAGAGGTCGATGATGTGGATGTTGTTGCGGGCGCCATAGATGTAGGGCGCCATTTTCGGGTTCCAGCGATGGGTCTGGTGGCCGAAGTGAATGCCAGCTTCCAAAAGCTGGCGCATGCTGAAATCAGGCAGTGCCATTCAAAGTTCCTTTCCGGTTAGCCTCCACGGACACAGGCATTTTTGGACTTTGTCCTCGAACGCCACCGGAGGTTTCAGCCGGATTTCTCCCGGGCAGACACCAAAGTCCGTGTGTGGAATGAGCGCGCATATAGAGGGGATGCGCGATAAACGCAAGTGCCGCGGGACCTGTGTGCGGCGTGCGACGATCCGCGCGCTGCCGTCAGCGCTTTATCTTGCCGTTCGGCACCCGCACCCGCCGGAAGACCGCGACGATCTCCTCGCGGCTGCATTCGATGGCGCCGAGCCGCACCGCACGGTCACGCTCGAAGCCGGTTATGTCATAATGCGGCGCCGATGTCTTGGGCGGCCCCTGGTAGGATGAGCGCTTGACGCCAAGATGCGCGGCAAAGCGATGCAACTCGTCGGTGTCGTCGGCCAACAGATGGCACCAGCGATGGCCGGCCCAGTTCCAGATCGCTGCGTCGACATAGGCTGCCATAAAGCTTGCTGTCTGCCTTCCATCCGTCACGACAGTCGGCCACATGGCCCGGCTGATGTCAGTGACGATAGAATGGATTGGGATAGAAAATGAAGCCGCCATTGGCTGCAAGCTCGGCGACGATGTTGGTGACTGTATCCTGCATGCGACGGTGCAGATCGGCAACCGCATCGTCGATCGAGCCCGTATGCTCATGCAAGCCCAGTGCCTCCGGCACCCGGATGTGGGCGCAACGCGGCCCGGCCGGCTGCGGAACGAACCGGTTCATCGTGTCGCGCAGCCCGCCCCGACAATAGTCGTTGCGGATCCGCTTCAGATGTTCGGCGATCTCCTCCTGGCTAATGCGCGGATTGGCGCAGGCCCAGGGTCCGACGCGTTGCAGCCTCTGAACCCTATCGGCGAGCGCGCGGACCTGCCTTTGCCGTTCGGCATCGCCAGTGTTTTCGCGCTGCCAGCGACGCGCCCGCCGCAGAAGCTCGGTGATGTCGGCGACATCAATGTCGGCTGAGATGCTTTTGCCGAGCTGGCGGCTGAGCTCGGTGACCAAAACCCTCTGACGCTGGGCATAGGAAGCGCCTTGGGCGAACGGCATACCGCTGGCAGCTTCATCGCGGGCCAGCAGTGTCGAATAGACATGGTGAATGCGCTGCGGCAGCGTGTCGGTCGCCTGGCGTTCTATTTTGAGGTTTTTCTCGACATAGGCACATTCCTTCGCCAGTGCCGCTTCGACGTTGCCGGTGAAGACAAGCTTCCAGACGACGGGCGCGATCCAGACCTTGAAATTGGGATCCGTGGCCCGACCGCGCTTGAGGGCCTCCAGTCCCATCTCGACGGCACCCGGCAGCAAAGGCGCAACGACATTGGCATGCCAGCCGACGCCGCCTTCGGGATGCAGCAGCACGCCATGGCCTTTCAAGGCCCAGGCGATCGAGTGTTCCTTCGCTGCCCCGCTGTTGCCGGGAATCTGGGCGATCAGATTGTTGGCCAGCCAGAACTTCTGCATCAGCCGGCCAAGGCCGTTGACGACACCATTGGTCGCCCATGAGGCCGTGAGCGGGCTGACCTGCGACACGATTTCCTTGTCGATCATCCAGTCGGTGAAGAACTCGGGATGATTGGGCGTAATGAAGGTCGCCTTCCCTGCCCCGCAATTGGCCTTCAGCCGCTCAAGATCAGCGTCGGGAAAGTCGATATGGCGGACATTTGAGACGCCGCGCAGACCGGCCAGGCGATTGAACGGCAACAGATCCCGAAACCCGGGAATGCCGCGCAGCATGACGATCCGGTTGACGGATGTCATGGCCCTGATCAGTGCCGGGTTGGGCCGCGGCGCGACGAACGTATCGATCCTGCTCAAGCTGATCCCCCTCGCGCCTGGACGCTGGGAAGCAGGTTGGGAGACGATTGCGGCACGTTCAAGTCGTTCGTTACGACCACGCCGTGCCGTGGCAAATCAGCTGCCTAGACAGGCACTATTTGGCGGGACAAGGTTTTGTCTGGTCGAACAGCGACAGGTTGACCAGCTTGCCGGTCATCGAGAAGTCGCCATAGTCCATGACGAGATCGCGGGTGATGCCGTTCTCATGCAGCTTGAAGCTGATACGGTATTCCGGAACCTCTTCGCCGGTCTTGTTGGTGTCGTCGAAATAGGCGATGTCGACCGGCCAGTATTTGTCGGTGGCGAGCTTTGCCAGTGCCGAAGCTTCCGGGTCGGCCTTGTCGGCATCGGTTTTCTTGCCGACAACGACGGTGGTGGTCATCACCTTGTTGGCGTCTTCGGAACCGTCGAACAGGTTGGTTTCGTAAAAATTCTCGCCCTTTTCGGCCTTGCCGATCAGTTCGACCAGATGCTGGGTCGGGAATTGGGTTGTCGCGAGCTCGACGCTGTTCTTTTCAGGCTTGTCGATGTCGACCTTGAGGCCCTTGGTCTCTTTCGTGGCGATGCCCTTGACCTCCTTGTCGAGATTCTGGTCGACGAAGGACTTTGTCACGAACGAAAAGGTCTTGCCCTCGGCATCCTCGAAAGTGGTCGTCTGCTGGTCGGTCAACCTGGTGTTGTCGGCGGTGACGATCTGGGTGACGAAGCGGAATTTCACCGTATAGCCTTCGCAGGCCGAGCCGTTGAACTCATAGACCATGCGGCCGGATATACCCGTGATGCCGGACTGATCGGAAGCCTTTTTCAGGGTAAGATCGTAGACGGCGCGGTGGGCTTGCAGCGCCGGCGCTGCGAAGACAGGGCCTATCGAGAATATCCCCGACAACAGGACGGCATGGAATGCGAGGCGCGTTGCGCGCATGAGGTACTCCGATCGTCGCGACTGATGGCAGGCCGCAGGGAAAGATGGTCCAGCTTAAAAAAAGTCGTGGCGGAAGCGAGGCAAAAATAGCAATTTCGGCCCGGCCGGCGCGGCGTCACCAAGCAATAGGGAAATACCATGAGTGAAACAATCGAAAAGCGGCTAAGCGATCTGGGTGTGACGCTTCCCGTCGCCGCCGCGCCCGCCGCCAACTACGTGCCCTATTGCAGGACCGGCCATTTGCTGTTCACTGCCGGGCAATTGCCGCTCAAGGACGGCAAGCTGCAGGCGAGCGGGCTGCTCGGCCGCGACGTCGACACGGCAGGCGGCAAGGACGCGGCAAAATACTGCGCGATCAACATCCTGGCGCAGGCCAAGGCAGCACTCGGCGACCTCGAGAAGATCAGCCGTCTGGTGAAGATCACCGTTTTCGTCGCCTCGTCACCCGAGTTCGTCGAGCAGCATCTGGTTGCCAACGGCGCCTCCGATTTCCTGGTCGCCGCCCTTGGCGAGCGCGGCAAGCATGCACGCTCCGCCGTCGGCACGGCCTGCCTGCCGCTTAATGCCGCAGTGGAAATCGAAGCCATCTTCGAAGTCGCATGAGCCAGGGTACAGATATGACCGACCTATCCTGGCTGACCGCCCGGCCCGTTGCCCACCGCGGCTTCCACGACATGAACAAGACGCGCTGGGAAAACACGCTGTCGGCCTTTGCCGCAGCCGCCGAACGCGGCTACGCCATCGAATGCGACGTGCACCTGTCGTCCGACCGCGTTCCCGTCATCATCCATGACGGCGATCTCAAGCGCCTGACCGGCCAGGATGGTTTCGTCTGGCAGCGTACCGCAGCTGAACTCGCGGCGCTCAGGGTCGGTGGCACGGCGGACCATGTGCCGACGCTGCAGGAAGCGCTCGACCTGGTCGATGGCCGCGTGCCACTGGTCGTCGAGCTGAAAGGCACGCCCGGCTATGACGAAGGCCTGGTGGCAAGCGTCGGCAAGATGCTCAAGCGCTACAAGGGCAAGGCGGCGATCATGTCGTTCGACCATTGGCTGGTCCGCGATTTCCCAAAGGACGCGCCGGGTATCCCAGGGGGTCTCACCGCCTACGGCAAGGACGTCGGGTTGATCGAGGCGCATTTCGCCATGCTGGCGCATGAGATCGCCTTCACCTCCTACGCCGCCGGCGACCTGCCAAACCCATTTGTCAGCTTCGTGCGTGAAAGGCTGAAAATGCCTGTTATCACCTGGACGGTGCATGACCAGCCGGCGGTCGACCTGACCTTCAGATATGCCGATCAGATGACGTTCGAAGGGTTCGAACCCGATCTGGTCAAAGTCGCCTGAGTGTCTGAAACGTGACTTGCACCAGGCCGGACGGAGCTTAAATAAGCCTCATGGATCAGGGCGACGAGGGTGACGGACAAACGGCCAATGCGGACTATTCGATCCGCGTCGCCGCCGGCATCGGCGCCTTCACCTGTGATGAATGGAATGGCTTTGCGGGAACTGCGCGCGGCGATTTAGAAACCAGCTACAATCCTTTGGTTTCATTCGCTTTCCTGAGCGCCCTTGAGGATTCCGGATGCGCCGTGCGCCGCACTGGTTGGCAGGGCCACCATCTCAGGCTGGAGGATGGGCGGGGCAGATTGCTGGGCGCGGTGCCCTGTTATCTCAAATCGCACAGCCAGGGCGAATATGTGTTCGACCATGGCTGGTCGGATGCGTTCGAACGCGCCGGTGGCCGCTACTATCCCAAACTGCAAAGTGCCGTGCCGTTCTCCCCGGTCACCGGCCCTCGCCTGCTGGTCACCAGGGGCGAGGACAGTGCCAAGGTGAAGGCCGGTCTCGCTGCGGGCCTGAAGGCGGTGACGCAAAAGCTCGGTGTCTCTTCCGCACATGTCACCTTCGCGCAAGAGAGCGATGTGGAGGTGCTGGAAGCAGCCGGTTTCCTGCACCGCACCGACCAGCAATTCCATTTCTTCAACGAAGGCTTTTCAACCTATGACGACTTCCTCGCCACCCTTGCCTCGCGCAAGCGAAAGGCGATGAAAAAGGAAAGGCGCGAAGCGCTTGCCCCAGGCATCTCAATCGACCGGCTGACCGGCAAGGACCTCACGGAGAAAGCCTGGGACGATTTCTTCGCCTTCTACATGGACACCGGCAGTCGCAAATGGGGCCGGCCCTATCTCAATCGTCAATTCTTCTCGATGATCGGCGAGCGCATGGCCGACGACATCCTCCTGGTGATGGCTAGGCGCAACGGGCGCTATATCGCCGGCGCGATCAATTTCATCGGTTCGGATGCACTTTATGGCCGCAACTGGGGCTGCATCGAGGACCATCCCTTCCTGCATTTCGAGGTCTGCTATCACCAGGCGATCGACTTCGCCATCGAGCGCAAGCTCAAGGTGGTCGAGGCGGGAGCGCAGGGCGAGCACAAGCTGGCGCGCGGCTACCGGCCGGTGACCATGCATTCCGCGCACTACATTGCGCACCCAGGCCTGCGCAACGCCGTCGCCGACTATCTTCGGCGCGAACGGCAGGAGGTGGAGCGGATGAGCGAATATCTGGAAGAGCATACCCCGTTCCGCAAGGATCTCGAGGAGTAGCCCCGGTTGGCCGATTGGGGGGCGACGATTATCTTGCCGAATTTCGACGCCTTCGCTACACGAAGGCACAATCCGGAGCGTTCGCCATGACCGAGGCCGCCTACGATACCGACAACATTTTCGCCAAGATCCTGCGCGGCGAAATTCCCTCGCACCGTGTCTACGAGGATGACGCGGTCATCGCCTTCATGGATGTGATGCCGCAGGGGCCCGGCCATACGCTGGTGGTGCCGAAAGCGCCGTCGCGCAACCTTCTCGATGCCGATCCGTCAATTTTCGGCCATCTCTTGAGCGCCGTTCAGAAAGTGGCGCTGGCGGTGAAAAAGGCCTTCGGCGCCGATGGCGTCACCGTCATGCAGTTCAATGAGCCGGCCTCGGGGCAGACCGTCTATCATCTGCATGTGCATGTCATTCCGCGCTTCGACGGCATCCCGCTGAAGCCGCACACGGGCGAGATGGAGAAGCCGGAGATTCTGGTCGGGAACGCCGAAAAGATACGGACTGCACTCAAAAATTGAGAGCGGGAGGTCCGCCAATGATGTGGTGGACCTGGTCGAGAATATCGGACTAACAAGCGCCGTTCAGTCCAGAAGCCGATTCTAATGCCCGGCCGTGCCCAGTGCCGACTCAACCGTTTGCAACTCTAATCGTCTGATTAGGAAATATCGAACCATCTCACGGTAAAATGCTAACGCGTGGCGAGCTGTGGGGCTTCAAAACCATGGAACATTCGGTTGCGGCATCGGCCCCACTGGCGGGGGCAATTGTCGAGCGTGCTTTTCTTGGCATCTTGGCGGATGCCTTTTGGCGACACCGGCTGCTGCACGCTATGGCTGCCGCTGCGCTGCTTCTGGCAAGCGCAGTCGGGTGGCACACTGGAAACATGCCGGATTTCGGCGTTCTGGAGGAATACGCTGAGTATCTTTTCATCGCCTTCTGGATTTGCGGCTCAGCCTTTGCACTTGGGACGCTTCTCCATCTTGCGCTGGTCCAGCGGGATACCGAACCGCTGCACACCTTCCTGAAGTCACTGGGTAGATTCTTTGGCGACGCCGAACGCATTGCCAACAGCCTGAATGGCCTGGGTGCGGGTCTTGCCTTCATATCCGCGATCGGTGTGTTGAAGGGAGCCATTGCAATCCTCTCTCCGTTTGCATGGGACAAGGCATTGGCTCAGGCCGACCGCATCCTGCATTTCGGTCGAGCCCCGCACGAATGGTTGTGGTTTATCGTCCAGTCGCCGCTTGCATTGAAGATCATCAACATCGCTTACAATTTCTGGTTCGTCGTGCTCATTACCGCGGTTTTCACCGTGTGCATCGCACGCAAGGATACGAAGCTGCGTCACCAGTTCCTGATGAGCTTCATGACGGTGTGGACGCTGGGTGGCTTCTTCCTCGCGATGGGCCTGTCGTCGGCTGGCCCTTGCTTTTACGAGCGATTGGGGTTCGGCAACGACTTTCACGCCCTCATGCAAGCACTCGCCACCGCCGATCGCATCTATCCAATCTGGGCGCTCAACACGCAGGATATGCTGTGGGGTGGCTACACCGGCGCAACTACCGGCAGCGTCGGTATATCCGCCTTCCCATCCCTGCACGTTGCGATGGCGGTGCTGTTCGCTCTCTATGCAACGCGGCGGTCTCGGCTGGCCGGTGTTGTGATGTGGTTATTCGCGGGCGTCATTATGGTCGGAGCCGTCGTGCTTGGCTGGCACTATGCCGTGGATGGCTATGCGGGCGCATCCCTGATGGTCGCGATCTGGAAGGCGTGCGGATATTTGCTGACCCGTTTCGAGTCGGACAGCGCGGCCGCTGAGAGCTCCACCATGCAATCGCCGGCCCTTTGCGGGATGTAAATTCGCCGATCTGGACGAACTCGCCTGCGGCGGCATGCCGGTCAAAACGCCTCAAGGGCGGCGCTGGATGGGTTGGACAATTTCCGAAACGCTGTTGGATACGGTCCTTGCCGAAGCTGCTCTGCGAGCGTGTCCGCGCATTGCCCAGGGCTCAGGAGCGACGTGTCGACTTCCAGATCGTACACACCGGGCCGGTGCACCTCTTCCTGCCACAGGCGCGCCACCGGGCCGCAATCCCATCCCGGGTCGATAGCGCGGCGGCATGGCCTGATCGCAAACGTCGACACCGAGATTGATCCAGACGCCATCGAAGCACCCCTGAACAGCCTTGGCGATGCTTGTTTTTCGATCGCGGCGCACCGTTCAGGGTGATGATCTGGCCGATTATGCCTACCCTCGCTCCAATAAAAAAGCCCCGTGCCCGGGGCTTTCTTGACTTTCGTAAGGTTCAGTTCTTTCGGGGCAGTTGTGGCACCAGGCTGCGCTTGCCGCCGTCCTTGCCCTTGGCTTCGGGCTTCTGCGCCACCAGCTTCTTGGCCGTCGGCTTTTTCACCACGGCCTTTCTGGACTTCGGCGTTTCTTCCGGCTCTTCCTTCTTCGGCTTCACCGGCGCCTCGTCGGCCAGCGATTCGAGCTTCAGGCCGGTCTCGCCGGTTTCCTTCTTCTCGACGGTGACGCGCACCGTGCCGCCCTTCTTGAGCTTGCCGAACAGCACCTCGTCGGCCAATGGCTTCTTGATGTGCTCCTGGATCACACGACCGAGCGGCCGCGCGCCCATGCGCTCATCATAGCCCTTGTCGGCGAGCCAGGCGATCGCGTCCGCCGACAGGTCGAAGGTGACGCCACGCTCGGAAAGCTGGGCCTCGAGCTGCATGACGAACTTCTGCACCACCTGATGGATGACCGGCACCGGCAGCGAGCCGAACGGGATGATCGCATCGAGACGGTTGCGGAACTCCGGCGTGAACAGCCGGTTGATCGCCTCGACATCGTCGCCTTCGCGCTTGGTCGAGCCGAAGCCGATCGCCGCACGCTGCGCATCCGACGCGCCCGCATTGGTGGTCATGATCAGGATCACATTGCGGAAGTCGATCTGCTTGCCGTTGTGGTCGGTCAGCTTGCCATGGTCCATAACCTGCAACAGGATGTTGAACAGGTCCGGATGCGCCTTCTCGACCTCGTCCAGCAACAGCACGCAATGCGGATGCTGGTCGACGCCGTCCGTCAGAAGACCGCCCTGGTCGAAGCCGACATAGCCGGGAGGAGCACCGATCAGCCGCGACACGGTGTGGCGCTCCATATATTCCGACATGTCGAAGCGGATCAGCTCCACGCCGAGCGACGCTGCCAACTGCTTGGCCACTTCGGTCTTGCCGACGCCGGTCGGGCCGGAGAACAGGTAGGAGCCGATCGGCTTCTCCGGTTCGCGCAGGCCGGCACGCGCCAGCTTGATCGCCGAGGTCAGTGCGGTGATCGCAGTGTCCTGGCCATAGACGACTCGCTTCAGCTCGATATCGAGGCCCTGCAGCACCTTCTCGTCGTCGGCCGAAACCGTCTTCGGCGGGATGCGGGCCATGGTGGCGATCGTCGCCTCGATCTCCTTGATGCCGATAGTCTTCTTGCGCTTGGCTTCCGGCACCAGCATCTGCGAGGCGCCGGTCTCGTCGATCACGTCGATCGCCTTGTCCGGCAGCTTGCGGTCGTTGATGTAGCGTGCCGACAGCTCCACCGAGGCCTTGATCGCCTCGTTGGTGAACTTCACCTTGTGGAACTCCTCATAATAGGGCTTGAGGCCCTTCATGATCTCGATCGCGTCCTCGATGGTCGGCTCGTTGACGTCGATCTTCTGGAAGCGCCGCACCAAGGCACGGTCCTTCTCGAAGAACTGGCGGAATTCCTTGTAGGTGGTCGAGCCGATGCAGCGGATCGCACCCGACGACAGCGCCGGCTTCAACAGGTTGGACGCATCCATGGCGCCGCCTGAAGTCGCCCCTGCCCCGATCACCGTGTGGATCTCGTCGATGAACAGCACGGCGCCAGGATAATCCTCGAGCTCCTTGACGACCTGCTTCAGCCGTTCCTCGAAATCACCGCGATAGCGCGTGCCGGCGAGCAGCGTGCCCATGTCGAGCGCGAAGATGGTTGCATTGTGCAGCACTTCGGGAACGTCGCCCTCGACGATGCGCTTGGCCAGGCCCTCGGCGATCGCCGTCTTGCCGACGCCGGGGTCACCGACATAGAGCGGGTTGTTCTTGGAGCGGCGGCACAGCACCTGGATGGTGCGGTTGATCTCGGACTCGCGGCCGATCAGCGGATCGATCTTGCCGGCCTTGGCCTTGTTGTTGAGGTTGACGCAATAAGCCGTCAGCGCGTCCTGCTGCTGCTTCTTCTTGCCGCCTTCCTCTTGCGGCTCGGCGCCGTTCTGGCCGCCCTGCTCGTCGTCGGCGCCGCGCGGCGAGCGTGTCTCCGACGCGCCCGGACGCTTGGCAATGCCGTGCGAGATGTAGTTGACCGCATCGTAGCGGGTCATCTGCTGTTCCTGCAGGAAATAAGCGGCATGGCTCTCGCGCTCGGCGAAGATAGCGACGAGCACGTTGGCGCCCGACACTTCCTCGCGGCCAGAAGACTGCACATGGATCACCGCGCGCTGGATGACGCGCTGGAAACCGGCCGTCGGCTTGGAGTCCTCGTCGTAGCCGGTGACGAGGTTGTCCAGCTCGGTGTCGATATAGGTGAGAACCGTATGCTTGAGCTCATCGAGATCGACATTGCAGGCGCGCATGACGGCGGCCGCCTCGGTATCGTCGATGAGCGCGAGCAGCAGATGTTCTAGGGTTGCATATTCATGGTGCCGCTCATTGGCGAGCGTCAGCGCCTGGTGAAGCGCCTTTTCCAGGCCTTGGGAGAAAGCCGGCATGTTACCTCACTTCTTCTCCATCACGCATTGCAGCGGATGCTGATTCTGTCGGGCGAAATCCATGACCTGGGACACTTTGGTCTCGGCCACCTCGAATGTATAGACCCCGCACTCGCCCACTCCATGATTGTGAACATGAAGCATGATGCGTGTGGCGGCTTCGCGATCCTTCTGGAAAAAACGCTCCAGCACGTGAACCACGAACTCCATCGGAGTGTAGTCGTCGTTGAGGATGAGGACCCGATAAAGGCTGGGCTTCTTGGTCTTGGTTTTGGTGCGCGTGATAACGGCCGTCCCACGGCCGGCCCCATTGCCGTTACCGTCGCCGTCTTGCATTCGCACCACGCGTCTCGTGGCAGTCAAACCGATCGTCACGTATTCCTGCCTCTTTCGATTCCCCATGCGAGTTCGACATGTAGGTGTTCGATGTACGATTTTAAGCCCTTCTGGTTAGCTGACAATATGGCTAGGTCACCAAACTTGGACGATTTTCGCAATCGTGAAGGGGCGCGAGGCTCTGGAACGGAAATTGACACGAAAAAGCCCGGCCACGTTTCCACGGCCGGGCTTTTTCTCGGGTCAAAAGGCTGAATCTGGGTCACGTCAGGCGAAATCAGTTCGCCCGGGCGAAATTACTTCGCCTTGGCAACGATCGATTCGAATGGCTTGTAGGCTTCCTTGGCGAGTTCGGCATAGAGATCGCCAATCTTGGTGGCCTCGGCGACGAAAGCCTCATAGGACTGCTTGGCATAGTCCGACTGGATCTCGATGGCCTTTTCCAGCGACTTGGCTGAAAACAGCTTCTCCACAGTGGCGCTGCCGGTTTCAAAACTCTTCTTGGTGTATTCACCAGCCTCGGTGGCAATCGCCTGTGCGCCCTTGGAGAGCGACGCGAAGCTCTTCAATCCGGTGTCGGCGAACTCTTTGCCGTATTTGCTGAAGTCCTCATAGGTCTGGGTCATTTCACGATTCCCTTGACGGTTGAGGCGTCCTTCTTCGGGGCGCCCTTGTGCAATGCAAGATAATATATTGTGCGCCGCACAAAAGTCAAGATTTCGCGGGCTTGCGGACCCGCCTGCGCAGCCAATGGCTAAAAATCGAATAAAGAGAGCTTCAAGCACGAAGAAAATGGTGAACGCGGCGGTTACCATAAACGGATTGGTAACGCTGCGCCGGTAGCTTGGCCGGAAGCGAGGCAGGACCCTTTGCCGCCTCCAACGCAACGAAGAAATCCAAGGGAAGTACCAGTGCGTAAGGCGTTGTTGGGCATCGTTTCCAAATCCACCTCCCCTCTCAAAACGATGATGATCATCGCCTTGGCGATGACATTCGTTTTTGGAGACGTTGCCTCGTCGCTGGCGGCCAAGCAGGCGGCCATCGTCGTGGATGCCAAGACTGGCAAGGTGCTTTACTCCGCAGATGCCAACGGCAGGCGCTATCCAGCTTCGCTGACCAAGATGATGACGCTGTACCTGACCTTCGAAGCGATGGCGAAGGGCAAGATCAGCAGGAATACGCCAGTGGTGTTTTCCGCCAAGGCCTCAGCCGAGGCGCCGACGAAACTTGGCGTGAAGCCGGGCGGTTCGGTCACGGTCGAGACCGCGATCCTGTCGATCGTCACCAAGTCGGCGAACGACTCGGCCACCGCGCTCGGCGAAATGCTCGGCGGCAATGAAACCACTTTTGCCCGCATGATGACCGCCAAGGCGCGTGCGCTGGGCATGAACGGCACCGTGTTCCGCAACGCCAATGGCCTGCCAGACCCTGGCCAGTTCACCACCGCGCGCGATATGGCGACGCTCGGCATCGCGCTGCGCGAGCATTTTCCGCAATATTACGGCTATTTCTCGCAGCGCTCCTTCCTCTACGGGCGTCAGCGCATCAACGGTCACAATCGCCTGCTCGGACGCATCAAGGGTGTCGACGGCATCAAGACGGGCTACACCCGCGCCTCCGGCTTCAACCTCGTCTCGTCGGTTTCCGACGGCAATCGCCGCATCGTCGGCGTGGTCATGGGCGGCAGTTCCGGCCGCAGCCGCGACAATCAGATGGCCAGCTTGATCAACACCTATCTGCCGAGGGCATCGACTCGCGGCGGTGGCGATCTGGTGGCCAAGGCCGGCGGCAACAACCCGGTCACCGCCCTCGCCCAGGTTCTCCTGCCCAAGCATGACGCTCCGACGCCCGATGACAAGCCTGTTGTGGCGCAGGACGACGCCACCGTCGCCGAGGACGCCACGGTCGCGGAAGACGATACCCCGCAGGCCGAAGAAGCAGCCCCCGTCGTCAAGACCAGAAAGGTCAAGACCGTCATCGTTTCAGCTCCCCAGGTCGCGACGGCCCAGGTCGTCGCTGCCTATGCCGAGCCAACGCCAGCGGCCGTCGACCCGGTCAACACGGCGTCGGTGCCGTCAGGCTGGGCCATTCAGGTCGCCTCGTCGCCAAAGCAGTCCGAGGCACAGGCCTTCCTCGACAAGACCACCAAGCAGGCGCCCAAGGTGCTGGCCGACGCCTCCGGCTTCACCGTCGCCTTCGACAAGGACGGCGTCACCTACTATCGCGCCCGCTTCGGCGGCTTCGGTTCGAAGACCGCCGCCTGGAAGGCCTGCACCGCTTTGAAGAAGAAGAACATCGAGTGCTACGCCGTCCAGCAGTAGGACGGCGTGGAAATCATCTCCCGGAAAAATTCTGCGTCGAAGGAGACTAGTTGTGATTGGAGAGCAAGACGTCCTTGGCTTCGTTAATCCGCGCCGCCAGGAAAGACGTGCCGCCGACATCGGGGTGCAGGCGCTGCATCAGGCGGCGGTGCGCCTGGCGGACATCCGCCGCGGCGGCCCCCGCTTCAAGACCAAGGACCTTGTAGGCCTCCTCCTTAGTCATGGCGCCCGGACCTGGCGCAACACCCAGCCCTTCGCCACCGTTCGTCTCAGTGTTTTTGCGCCAGACGGGAAATCTGCCGTCAAGATACGTCTCTAGCAACTGCCGGCTCTCCGGATCACCGGAGAGTTCGCGGTAGAGGTGCTGCAATTCCACCAGCCCCATCGCGCCAAGCATCTTGCCTTCGTGGCGGCCAGCCAGGACCAGTCCTTCGAGGCCGCCGGTATCGTGATCGAGCTCCATTTCCAATGCCGCTGTGCGCACCGTCGATCGTTTGCCCGGTGCAAGCCCCGCCGGCTGGCGTTTCATTCGCATGGAACCATACCAGGCAATTGCCGCGGTGAGGATCATGCCGCCGATGCCTTCACGGCCGACCACCAGCACGGCGACGCCGACAACTGCCAGAAGAGCCGGCCCGAGCGTTCGCAGCGTGCCCGCCAGTTTCGCTGGCTCGGCACGCAGAAAGATCGTCACCGCGCCAAGCAGCAGCAAAAGCAACGCTACAAAAGCGATGATTGCGCCCATTATTTTCCGCCGCCCCGCAGATGCTCGATCATCAGCCGGTCTTCCGGCCTGCCTCTGGCTTCGAGCGCCTTCAACCCGCCGGTCGCGAACACGGCGACAGCCGAAAGCAGTCCGGCCAGGGTCGCGGCAGCCCGCCGATCAAACCGGAACCAGGCCCCCTTGGACAGCCGCGCAACCTCTTTGAACGCCTTTTCCGCGCTGGAATCATGGCCTTCCTGAAAGACGAAGACAGGAACGCCATGAAGGCCGAGGCTGCCGGCCTTTTCGGCCAGATCGTCGATATCCTCTTCCATCGCATCGCCGATATAGACCAGCGCATTGACCTTAGCGGTTGCCGTCTGTTTCAACGCATGCGCCAGCACCTTGCCGATCTGGGTATGACCGCTGCGGCACTCGATCCGCGTCATCAGCTGCTTCAAGGCATTGGTGTCGCTCACGAAAGCGGACGAACGGCACTCGCCAAGACCGCGAAAATAAACCAGTTGCACGCTGAGGGTTCCTGCCTTGCCGACGGCGTCGAACATCTGGCCCTGCAGCGTGCAGGCCAGATCCCATGTCGGCTGGCGGCTCATCGTCGCGTCGAGAGCAAGGATCAGCCTGCCCGAACCGGTCGCCGATGCGGCAAGTGTCCTCGCCTGGCGAATGAAGGCGTCGATCTCGCCGGCGTTGGATTGGGGCTTGATCGGCGCAGGATTGGTCCTCGCTGGCACAGGTTGCTTCTTATCGCTCATAAAAAACAAGATGTGGCGTTGCCACATCGCTTGCAAGCCCCACATCGGGCGGCACAAAGGGCCAGACGGTGATGCCACCTGGGGTCAGAGCAGGCCGAGGTCGGCAAGCTCGCGCCTGAGTTTCGGCGGCATCTCGATCAGTCCGGCCTTGCCCTTGCCCAGATCGAGCGGCGCGTCGGCCGGCTTCAGATAGCGCCAGCCCTGAAAGGCCCGGCGCGGCTGCCAGTCGGTTCGAACAACCTCGGGGTCGAGAATCAGGTGGCAGCGGCCGATGCCTTCACTATCGGTGAACGGCCGGATCTCGGTGATCAGTTGGCGGCACTGCACATTGCCTTTGATCACCCAATAGAGCGAACCGCCATCGGTGACCTCGGCGCCGCGCGTCGGCATCATGCGCGTGGTGTGATATTGCTCGACCGGCTCACCGGCGCGCCGCCGCTCGTCGAGGCGGAAGGCGATCCACTCCTCGAGATCTTCGACGCTGTCGCAGCCGACACAGAGTTTTATGAGATTGAGAGACATCGCTTAAGGTTAGTCCCGCATGCGGACGCGTCAACGACCGGATCGACTTCTCCACAGTGGCAGTTTAGGCCAGCCTTCAGCATTCCACGACGTTGACGGCGAGCCCACCCAGGCTGGTTTCCTTGTACTTCTCGTTCATGTCGAGGCCGGTCTGGCGCATGGTCTCGATCGCTGCATCGAGAGGTACGAAATGGGTGCCGTCGCCCTTGATGGCCAGTGACGCTGCCGTCACCGCCTTGACCGCGCCCAGCGCATTGCGCTCGATGCACGGCACCTGCACCAGCCCGCCAACCGGATCGCAGGTCATGCCGAGATGGTGTTCGAGCGCGATCTCGGCGGCATTCTCGACCTGCTCGGGCGTACCGCCCATGACGGCGCACAGGCCGGCCGCCGCCATTGCCGATGCCGACCCGACCTCGCCCTGACAGCCGACCTCGGCGCCGGAGATCGAAGCATTGGTCTTGATGATGCCGCCGACGGCAGCAGCCGTCAGCAGGAAATCACGAATGCTCGGCTGGTCCGCCTCGGGATGGAAATGCAGCCAGTAGCGCAGCACCGCCGGCAGCGTGCCGGCCGCACCGTTGGTCGGCGCTGTGACGACCCGGCCGCCAGCGGCGTTTTCCTCGTTCACCGCCATGGCGTAGATCGACAGCCAGTCATTGGCGAGCAAGGGATTGGGCTTGTTCTGCTGCCATTGCTCCTGCAGCTTGTCATGCAGCATGCGGGCACGGCGGCGCACCTTCAACCCGCCCGGCATGATGCCGTCCTGCGACAGGCCACGGTCGATACAGCCTTTCATGGCGCTCCAGATGCCGTCGAGGCCGGCGTCGAGCGCCTCGCGCGTCATCTGCGTCTCCTCGTTGACGCGTTTCATGTCGGCGATGGAAAGGCCGCTTTTGCCGGCCATGGCCAGCATCTCGACCGCATTCTTGAACGGATAAGGCACTTTCTTGCCTTCCGTCGTCACCGATCCCTTGGCCTTCATCCGCTGCAGTTCCTCTTCGGAAACCACGAAGCCGCCGCCGATCGAATAATAGATGCGCTTGAGCAGCAGGCGGCCGCCGGAATCATAGGCGTAGAACGCCATGCCGTTGGCGTGGCCGGTGAGCGGCGTCTTGCGGTCCAGCACCAGATCGGTGGCCGGATCGAAGCGATAGGTGGGATGGCCGGGCGGCGAAATACGCTTTTCGGCGGCGATGCGGCTGGCAATGCCATCGGCCTGGTCGGGATCGACCGTCTGCGGCGTCAGACCGGCAAGGCCGAGCATGACGGCGCGGTCACTGCCGTGGCCGATGCCGGTATAGGCGAGTGACCCGTGCAGGCTGGCGCCAAGGCGGTCGACCTTCACACCCGCCGGGCGCGGCCAGTCATTTCCCGCGACCTCGTCGAGAAACCGCGCCGCGGCGGTCATCGGTCCCATCGTGTGCGAACTCGAGGGTCCTATGCCGATCTTGAACAGGTCGAAAACCGAAAGGAACACGCGGCGTTGTCTCCTGGAGTCAGGTCGAGGACTACATATAGGAATTCCCACGATGTTTCCGCTCTTTTGGAAATCGCGGCGCTGCACCCGCCGACCTTGTTTGCTCCGGCAGCGACATTGGCACGATCGCTGTATGCGGACATCGAAGCGATCGCGCTGAATGTGATAAATTCAGGCCATGGGCGATTCCCTCGATCTTTCGACAGCCGATCTCGCGGCGCTGGCCTTCTTCCTCGTCGCGTGGCTGCTGCACACGTTTGCCTCCGACGGCAAGCTTGTCAGCCGGGTGTCGCTGACGACGGCGATGAATGCACAGCGGCAAGCCTGGATGCGGACCATGGCCGAGCGCGAGATCCGCATCGTCGACACCGCCATCATGAGCGGGCTGCAGCAAGGCACCGCCTTCTTCGCCTCCAGCTCGCTGATCGCGATCGGCGGCTGCTTTGCCCTGCTCGGCGCGTCCGACCGGGTTCTTGAAGTGCTCAGCGACCTGCCTCTGGGTGGCGCGCCGTCGCGCGCGGCCTTCCAGATAAAGGTGTTTGGGCTGGTGCTGATCCTGGCGTTTTCGTTCTTCAAATTCGGCTGGGCGTACCGGCTGTTCAATTATTGCACGATCCTGATCGGCGCCGTACCGATCCCGCATGGCGAAGCCTCGCGCAATCCGGTCACCGAAACGGCGGTGTGGCGTGCGGCGCAAATGAACATGCTGGCCGGAAAGCACTTCAACTCCGGCCTGCGCGGCGTGTTCTTCTCGATCGGTTATCTCGGCTGGTTCGTCGACCCCATGGTGTTCGTGTTGTCGACGCTGTTGCTGCTGGCGGTGCTGGTGCGGCGCCAGTTCTTCTCGGCGGCCAGGCAGGCGGTGATCGGTCAGCCACCCGGAAAAGGCTGATCGATCCGGCCTGACAGCCAGTAGGCAAAAAGCCCGATCCATTCCCGGATGGCCATGGTGGTGGCCTGCAGCGAATCGGCTGGATTGTCGCGGAACAGGCCGACGCCTTCTCGTCCCGAGGTGCGATAGTCGACCGGCCATGGAACGGTTGCAAAGCCGGCCTTGTCGAACAGCGCCTTGGCGCGCGGCATATGGAAGGCCGAGGTCACCAGCAGCCAGGTCTCGCCGGGCTTCGGCGTTACCAACTCCTTGGTGAAGACCGCGTTCTCATAGGTGTTGCGGGACTTGTTCTCCAGGATCATCCGGTCGGCGGCCACGCCAAGCGCGGTGAGCAGGCGCGGCGCGGTTGCGGCATCGCCCTCGCCATCGAGAAACAACGCGCCGGTGCCGCCGGAGACGACCACCTTGGCGGTGGGAAAGCGCCGGGCGAGAATCGCGGTCTCGACCATCCGATCGCCGCTGCTGTTCAGCTCATAGCCGCCGCGCGCCAGATTGATGGCGCCCTCGAAGCCGCCGCCGAGCACGACGATGCCGTCGACCTTTTCCGGCAGCGGCGGGCGCGCGAAACGCTCTTCCAGCGGATTGAGCATCATGGCGCCGAGCGACGTCCATGCTGACAGTGCAAGGATCAAAAATGCCAGCACGCTGCCGGCGGCCGCCAACCGTCGGCGCCCGATCGTGACCGCGAGCAGTCCCGCCAACAGCAGGAAGATCGCCAGGTTGAGCGGCTGGATGAAGAACCAGAAGATCTTGGAAAGATAGAAGAACATTGGCTGCCTATCGTCGGCTCGAATTCTCACGACCGGTGAAATGCTCGACGGCACTTGTCACAGCCTCGGCCTCGGGCCGGCTCAACTCCCTGCCGAAAACAAGGACGCCGTTGGTGTTGGTCAACCTGATGACTTCCGACAGCCCCGCTTCATCCGTTGGATAGGTATGGTCGAGGATTTCGGCCTCAAGGTGCCCTTTCAAAGGCAATGAGGAACGATTTCGCACAAAACCCCTGACGTCGCGCACGGCTGCCACGTCGGTTAGCCGCAGGGTTTCCTTGCCGAACACCAGCCACATGAAATCCTTGCCGAGGAAGTAGGTGAAGAGGGCAATGATCGCAGTGAACGACAGCAGTCCGAGAGTGCCGCTGGCGACGTTTGCGGGCGACGTGTCGGTCAATCCCATGTAGCCGGTGTAGGCAACGATCGCGGCCCCAACCAGGACGAAGCCCATCCTGAAATCCGAGATGCGCGGTGGGTTGGTTATCAGCAGTTCGTCTTCCGTCTCGACGATGGAAATGCGAGACGGGGGCGGCATGCTACCACCATTTCTCCGGCTGGAATGTGCCGGCGGCCTGCTCGATGACGGCGGCGGTCTGGAACAGGGTTTCCTCGTCAAACGGCCGGCCGATCAACTGAAGCCCGAGCGGCAAACCCTTGGCGTCGAGCCCGGCGGGCACAGCGATGCCCGGCAGGCCGGCCATGTTCACCGTGACGGTGAAGATGTCGTTCAGGTACATCTTGACCGGATCGGCAGCCATGTCCTCGTCGGCGATGCCGAAGGCGGCGGATGGCGTTGCCGGGGTCAGGATGACATCGACGCCGGCGGCGAAGACAGTCTCGAAATCCCGCTTGATCAGATTGCGCACCTTCTGCGCCTGCAGATAGTAGGCGTCGTAATAGCCGGCCGACAGCACATAGGTGCCGATCATGATACGGCGCTTGACCTCACGGCCGAAACCGGCGGCACGGGTCTTCTCATACATGTCGACGATATCCTTGCCCGGCACGCGCAAGCCGTAGCGGACGCCATCGTAGCGGGCGAGATTGGACGAAGCCTCGGCGGGCGCCACGATGTAATAGGCGGGCAGCGCGTATTTCGTATGCGGCAGGGAAATATCGACGATCTCGGCGCCGGCGTCCTTCAGCCAGGCAATGCCCTTCTGCCACAGCGCTTCGATCTCTTCGGGCATGCCCTCGACGCGGTACTCCCTGGGAATGCCGACCTTCATGCCCTTGATCGGCTTGCCGATCGCGGCCTCATAGTCCGGTACCGGCATGTCGACCGACGTCGTGTCCTTCGGATCGACGGAGGCCATCGACTTCAGCAGGATCGCGGCATCGCGCACGTCACGAGCGATCGGGCCGGCCTGGTCGAGCGACGAGGCGAAGGCGACGATGCCCCAGCGCGAGCAGCGGCCATAGGTCGGCTTCATGCCGACCGTGCCGGTGAAGGCGGCCGGCTGGCGGATCGAGCCGCCAGTATCCGTCGCGGTCGCGCCGGCACACAGGAAGGCCGACACTGCGGTTGCCGAACCGCCGGAAGAACCGCCCGGCACCAGCTGCGCATTGTCCAGGCTGCGCGCGGTCCTGGTGCCGCCGGCCGAGACGAAGCCGCCATCACCCTGATGCATCGTCGGCATCACCACCGTGTCTAGGCGCGAGCGCCGCCACGGATTGATGACCGGGCCATAGTAGGACGTCTCGTTGGACGAGCCCATGGCGAACTCGTCCATGTTGAGTTTACCGAGCATGATGGCGCCGTCGGCCCACAGATTTGACGTAACGGTCGATTCGTAGCGCGGCTTGAACCCGTCCAGCACATGACTGCAGGCCTGCGTATGGACGCCTTCGGTGCCGAACAGGTCCTTGATTCCGAGCGGGATGCCTTCCAGCGCACCGCCCTCGCCCTTGACCAGCCTTGCGTCGGACGCCTTGGCCATGTCGCGCGCCTTGTCGCCTGTCACCGCGACATAGGCATTGAGCGCGGGATTGGCGCGATCGATGGCCGAGAGATAGGCCTCGGTGATCTCGGTCGCGGTGATTTCCTTGCCGTGCAGCTTGCCGCGGGCCTGTGAAATCGTCAGCTGGGTCAGGTCGCTCATCAAAGGCTCTTTTCGTAAAACACCGACCACTCGGAATCGGGATAATCCAGCACCGGGCCGCAACGCGAAAACCCGGCGCGTTCGTAGACGGTCCACGCCGCGGGGTGACGGTCGCCCGTCTCCAGCACCAGGCGCTTCAGCCCCTCGTTGCGCGCCAGCGCCTCGACCTGCTCGACGATTTTCGCGCCGATCTTCTGCCCGCGATGCGAGGGCCGCGTGTACATGCGCTTGACCTCGCCGACAGCGCCGTCATGGCGTTTCAGCGCACCGCAGCCAATGGCCATGCCGTTGTCGCGGGCGATGAAGACAGTCGTGTCCTCACCAGCCATCTGCTCGACCGTCAGATGATAGCAATGCTCCGGCGGCGTCAGTTCGAGCAAGGTCTGGTTGAGTTCCTCGACCAGGCCGCGCACGTCGTCCTGCAGTGGCGTTTCAATGGCGATGTCGATTGCCATCGTCCGGTTTACTCCACGACCTTCGGCACGAGGAAGAAATTCTCTTCGGTCGCCGGCGCGTTGGCGACGATGTCAGCTGCCTTGCCGCCGTCAGTAACAACGTCCTGACGCTTCTTCATGTCCATCGGCGTCACCGAGGTCATCGGTTCGATGCCGGAAACATCGACCTCATTCAGCTGTTCGACGAAGCCCAGAATGGCGTTCAGCTCGCCGGTCATCCGTTCGGCATCTTCCTCGCTCACTGCAATGCGGGCGAGATGCGCGACGCGCTTCACTGTCTGAAGATCTACGGACATGTTTTTGCCTCGGGGAAAACCAGTTCGGGCTATAGCGGCGCCGCGCGCGCTGCGCAACATGCATCGTGCGAGAGACCAGGCTGCGGCGGCGGCCTAGTCTTCGGCCATCGATCCACGCACAGGATGATGTCTACGGCAGGGCAACGCCCTCGCACAAATAGTAGCTGCCGCTGTTGCCGCTTGCTTCGCTTTCGTCGTTGACGGGCCGGACCGACACGAGATCGATCTGCTTCTCATTCATTTGCGTCACCGAGAGGACATCTGGGAAGACATAGCCCGGTTCCTGGCAGATGGCCGTCACCGCCCAACTCGGCGAAGCGGTCGCCTTGCTGACCTGCAGAAACTCGCAATTGTATTCCACGCTCTGCAGGCCGTGCGCCGAAAGCACGATGTTGCCGGCGTCGATCAGCGTTTGCAGCGTGTCCTTTTTGGCCTGCGTGCAAAGCTCTTCGGACTGAAGATAGACGCCTTCGATGAAATCATCCGCGGCGAGCGCGGGCGACGCCGCGACAAACATCGAAACGCAAAGAGATCGCCCCAATACCATGGATTTATTCCACTTTAGCTGTTTCTAGATCGTAATCGTCTCACCGATTTTCGGCAACGCCAGCCTTACACCGGATCCTTCCAGGCCGGCCTCGAACTTATCGGCGGTCGGGTCGATCATCGGAAACGTGCCGAAGTGGCAGGGAACCACGGTGTCGAATTTGAAGAAGCGCCGGCAGGCAAGTGCCGCCACCGCGCCGCCCATGGTGAAGCGGTCGCCGATCGGCACCAGGCCTATCTTCGGCTCATGCAACTCGTTGATCAGCGCCATGTCGGAGAAGATGTCGGTGTCGCCCATGTGATAGAGCGTTTTGTCTTCCGGGAAATGCAGGACGAGGCCGCCCGGATTGCCGAGATAGGTGTTCTGGCCGCCCTCGCCCGGGAACGAGGATGAGTGCAGCGCCTGGACAAAAGTGGTGGTGAAGCTGCCGCAATCGACGGTGCCGCCGATGTTGCCGGGATTGATCTTCTTGTCGCTGACGCCCTTGCCGACCAGATACATGCAGATCTCGAAATTGGCGACGAGCTGGGCGCCGCTTTTGCCGAGCACCTCCACCGCGCCGCTGATGTGGTCGCTGTGGCCATGCGTCAGCAGCACATGCGTGACACCCTCAGCCGGGCCCTCCCAGCCACCCGTCCATGACGGATTGCCTATCAGATAGGGGTCGATGAGGATCTTGGCATCAGCGGTATCGATCCGAAAGGCCGAGTGGCCGTACCAGGTCAGTTTCATGAATGCATTCCTCGATTTTTGACTTGCCAAAGGATAGAACGCCAGTGGCCCCGAGATCAAAGGGTTACTTGTCCGCCACGCGTTTGACAAAACACCTGGTGGTGAAAGGCGAAGGACGGCCGGTGGGCATTATCACGATCGAAGAATTGCCGGCGCGGTTAGCCGGCGGTAAGACGCTGGCGGGGCTTGACCTCGGCGACAAGACGATCGGCGTCGCGGTCTCGGACCAGAGGTTTTCCTTCGCCCATCCGCGTCCGGTCATCATGCGAAGGAAATTTTCGCTCGATGCGGCGGTGCTGCTCGCCTTGCTACAAAAGGAGAATGCCGGCGCCGTGGTGATTGGGCTGCCGATCAACATGGACGGCTCGGAAGGTCCGCGTGCGCAGAAATCGCGCGCCTTCGTCCGTAACATGGCACAAATGAGCGACCTGCCCTTCGTGCTCTGGGATGAAAGGCTATCGACGGTCGCGGCCGAAAGGACGCTGATCGAGATGGATTTCTCGCGCCGCAAGCGCGCCGGTAAGATCGATTCGGCGGCAGCCGCGTTTATTCTGCAGGGAGTTTTGGACCGGCTTCAGTCGCTCCACGCATCCGCTCGAACGGAACCGGACCCGCCCAGCGCTGTCTGACCCAGCCGGCGATTTCGCGGCGACGGCGGAATGCCCAAAGCGCCATCAGCAGCAACCCGTCGAAGACGCACGTCTTCGCCACCATGCCGGGGATGATCGCCGGATCGATGCCGAGCATCTGACCGTAGAGCTGGAAGAAGAAGTCGTGCATCTGGCGGCTGAGCATCGCGTAGCCGAAATTGATGTCATTGGCCGACAGATAGAACCAGCCCCAGAAAATCGCCATCGGCGCCGCCCAGAATCCGAAGATGTAGCGCATCAGCGGCCTCCCCTGGGATTGGAGCCGGTTTTGGACACCGTTCGGCCTGATATGAGTGAAAGCAGCGAATTGTGGGCTGCGGCTTTTGCCATGCCGTGCGCGACGGCATGGATCTCGCCTTCGCCCGAAGCCGCTGCCGCAACCACGGACCGCCGTTCGGCAAGCATGGCGACATAGGATGCCAGAAGTGCTGCCAGCTGCACGGCAACAGCCATGAACAGCCCGTTTATGCCTTGCGCAGCACCCCCGATGACGATCAGCGACAACACGCCGGACGCGCAGATGAAGGCGATGCGGGCAACGCTGTCGGCGTCCGGGCTGGTCGCGTCGTTGACCAGGGCTTCGACAAAGGCCCAGAAAAACAGAACCGCGACGACCAGCAATGCGGTGGCAAGCGGCGCCACGACAACGAAATTGTCGAGGTTGACGAAGCGGGTACCCTCGATTGTGGCACCGATCACGCCGAGCGCCGCCGCCACACCACGGTTTCCGTCGATGCAGATGAGCGCAAGCAGGGCGAAAACAATCGTCCAGTGCAAGGTCAGAAAAGAGGTCAGTACCTGTCGCATCGGTGTTCCTGCTTCGCAAAGCAGGAGACGGCCAATCTGAACCATTGCCTGCTTGCGCCGGGACAGTGGGCCTTGCCGCTCGCCATCGCAACGGAAACCATTTGTTAAGGTTAACGGAAATTAGCCATATGCGAGAGGATACGGACCAACGCCTCAAAACTGTGGATGGCGCCGGTTTTTGCGATGCTCGCGGCTCAGTTCACCGGCGGATAGAGCGTGTCGATGATCATGCGTGCATCGTGGCGCGAATCGATCATGCCATAGGTGTTGCGCCATTGGCCGGCCAATCGCGTCTCGACGAAAGCGTCGGCGATCCGCCCTGCCCCCAGACGGCGCAATTCTGCCGCCGCAGCCGACAGAGCCAGCTGCTCGGTGAGCAGCCGAGCCGAACCTTCGTCGGTTGTAGCGACCTGCATCGCCGCCTTCAGCACGCCGATCGTGCCGCGTCCGCCGGCGCCGAGATCGCGGTCGATGCCGGCCAGCACATCCTCGAACAGGCCGGGCGCACGGCCAAGCACGCGCAGCACGTCGAGCGCCATGACATTGCCCGAGCCCTCCCAGATCGCGTTGACCGGGGCCTCGCGATAATAGCGGGCGAGCGGCGCCTCCTCGACATAGCCATTGCCGCCGAGGCACTCCATCGCCTCATAGAGCAAAGGCGGCGCGATCTTGCAGACCCAGTATTTGACGACCGGCGTCATGGCGCGGGCAAACGCCGCTTCACCGCGGTCGCTGGCCGCCTCGTCGAAGGACCGCGCCAGCCGGAACGACAGTGCGGTGGCGGCGGCGACATCGAGTGCCATGTCGGCCAGCACGCGCTGCATCAACGGCTGCTCGATCAGGGTCGAACCGAACACCTGACGATGGCGGGCATGATGAACGGCCTCGGCGAGGCCCGCGCGCATGATCGCCGACGAGGCGATGGCACAATCGAGCCGGGTGAGCGTCACCATGTCCATGATCGTCTTCACACCGGCACCGGGTTCGCCGACCATCTCGCCGATGGCATTGACGAATTCGACTTCGGAGGATGCGTTGGAACGGTTGCCGAGCTTGTCCTTCAGCCGCTGGAAGCGGAAGCCGTTGCCCGAGCCGTCACCGAGAACGCGCGGTACGAGGAAGCACGACAGCCCCTCCGGCGCCTGCGCCAGCACCAGGAAGGCATCCGACATCGGCGCCGACATGAACCATTTGTGCCCGGTCAGACGATAAAAACCGCTGCCGGCGCGTTCCGCCCTCGTCACATTGGCGCGCACATCGGTGCCGCCCTGTTTCTCGGTCATGCCCATGCCGAGCGTCAGCCCGGTTTTCTCGACCGGCGGCTTTTGGCTCTGGTCATATTTGCGCGTCGTCACGCGCGGCGCCCATTCACGAAACAGTTTCGGGCTGGCCATCAAGGCCGCTAGCGAAGCGTTGGTCATGGTGATGGGGCACAGATGCCCGGTCTCGAGCTCCGCCGTCAGATAAAACCGGGCGGCACGGACCTGATGGCGGCGGCCGATCTCGGTGTCGCCGTTTTCCCACACCGAGGAATGCAGCCCATTGGCCACGGAGCGGCGCATCAAGGCGTGATAGGCGGGATGGAACTCGACCACGTCGATGCGCCGTCCTTGGCGATCATGCGTCCTCAGCTTCGGCGTCTCGACATTGGCGAGGCGCGCCAGTTCCTGCGCCTCCTGCGTCAGCACGAAACGGCCGAGACCGTCGAGTTCCCGGCGCACCGGATCGGAAAAACGCTCCGCGAGCTGGATCAGCAACGGATCGCCCCGCCAGGCGTTGCCGCCCGTCAGCGGCGGCGGCTGGTTCGTCACGTCGTCGGTCACGCCCAATCCTTCTATCGTCAGAAAGCCACGAATCCGAGGCTGTCGGCTAGATATAGCCAAGCCATGCAGCGCGCGCGATGAAAATACCGGCCGATACAATCGGCCGTCTACACGAAAAAAATGAGGAGAACGGCTCCAATGCAAAGCTGGCGCTTGCAGCCGCAAAGTCTCCACCCTATAGCAGCCCCTTGAGATGACCGACGCTTCGTCCCCCTATCCTCATCGCCATCTTCTGGGCATCCGCGACCTTTCCCCTGCCGACATCGAGCTGTTGCTCGACAGGGCGGACCGGGCGGTCGCGATCTCGCGGCAGTCCGAGAAGAAAACCTCGACGCTGCGCGGCCGCACACAGATCAACCTGTTCTATGAAGCCTCGACGCGCACGCAGTCGTCGTTCGAACTGGCCGGAAAGCGGCTTGGCGCCGATGTCATGAACATGTCGGTGGCAAGCTCTTCGGTGAAGAAGGGCGAAACGCTCATCGACACGGCGATGACGCTGAATGCCATGCGGCCCGACATACTGATCATCCGCCACCAGTCGGCCGGTGCGGCCGCGCTTCTCGCGCAGAAGGTCGGCTGCTCCGTCGTCAATGCCGGCGACGGCGCGCATGAGCACCCGACACAGGCGCTGCTCGACGCGCTGACCATCCGCCGCGCCAAAGGCCCGCTGTCGAAGCTGATCGTGGCGATCTGCGGCGACATCCTGCATTCGCGCGTGGCGCGCTCCAACATCATGCTGCTCAACGCGCTCGGCGCGCAGGTGCGCGTCGTTGCGCCGTCGACGCTGCTGCCCACTGGCATCGAGAAGATGGGCGTCATCGTCACCCGTTCGATGGCCGAAGGCCTCAAGGACGCCGATGTGGTGATGATGCTGCGCCTGCAGCGCGAGCGCATGGAAGGCGCCTTCGTGCCTTCGGTGCGCGAGTATTTCCGCTATTTCGGCCTCGATGCGGAAAAACTGAAGGCGGCCAAAGACGACGCGTTGGTGATGCACCCCGGACCGATGAACCGTGGCGTCGAGATCGCTTCGGAAATCGCCGACGGCCCGCAAAGCGTCATCCAGGAACAGGTCGAAATGGGCGTTGCTGTGCGCATGGCGGTCATGGAAGCGCTGCTCGATCCCCGTCGCAACCAAGAGGGCCGCGGCGCATGAGCATAACGGTCTTTGAGCGCGCCCGCATCGTCGACCCCTCGCGCGGCATCGACGAGATCGGCGCCGTCATCGTCGATGGCCGCAAGATCGTTGCCGCCGGCAAGGCAGCGCTCAACCAGGGCGCGCCCGAGGGCGCCACCATAATCGACTGCGCCGGCAAGGCGATCATTCCAGGCCTGGTCGATGGCCGCGTCTTCATCGGCGAACCGGGCGGCGAGCATCGCGAAACCATTGCGTCGGCGAGTGTCGCGGCGGCGGCTGGCGCCGTCACCTCCATCGTCATGATGCCCGATACCGACCCAGTGATCGACAATGTGGCGCTGGTCGAGTTCGTGCTGCGCACCGCGAAAGACACGGCTATCGTCAACGTCTTTCCGGCAGCGGCGATCACCAAGGGCCTCGACGGGCGCGAGATGACCGAGTTCGGCCTGCTGCGCGAAGCCGGCGCGGTCGCCTTCACCGATGGCCGCCACACCATATCGAGTGCGCTGGTGATGCGCCGCGCGCTGACCTATGCGCGCGACTTCGGCGCCACCATCGTGCATGAGACGCAGGATGCGGACCTCGGTTCATCCGGCGTGATGAATGAAGGCCTCTACGCCAGCTGGCTCGGCCTTTCCGGCATTCCGCGCGAGGCCGAATCCATCCCGCTGGAACGCGACCTTGCGCTGGCGCGGCTGACGCGCGGTTCGTACCATGCGGCGAAGATCTCGACGGCGATGGCGGCAAACGCTGTAACGCGTGCCAAGGCCGACGGGGCGACGGTGACGTCGGGCGTGGCGATCCACAATCTGTCGCTCAATGAAAACGATGTCGGCGAATACCGCACCTTCTTTCGCCTGACGCCGCCATTGCGTGCCGAGGAAGACCGGCTGGCGATGATCGAGGCGGTCAGGGACGGTACGATCGACGTCATCGTCTCCTCGCACGATCCGCAGGATGTCGACACCAAGCGCCTGCCCTTCGCCGATGCGGCGGCCGGCGCCATCGGGTTGGAGACGCTGCTGGGCGCGGCCTTGCGGCTCTACCACAATGGCGACGTGCCGTTGCTGAGGCTGATCGAGACCCTGTCCACGGCCCCGGCAAAACTGTTCGGACTGCCCGGTGGCACGCTGAAGCCCGGCGCTGTCGCCGATCTTGCGCTTGTCGACCTCGACGAACCCTGGATCGTCAGCGAAAGCGGCATTCGTTCGCGCTCAAAAAACACCTGTTTCGAAGGTGCGCGCCTGCAAGGCAAGGTCTTGCAAACTCTGGTTGCGGGCCGCACAGTGCTCTCCGTCTGAGCCGGACAACCCGCGCACCGCGCCTGATCCGGCCAAACTGGGGGAAATGCGGGGGAAACAATGACTTACAGCCTCATCCCATCGCTTGTGTTCGGCTATCTCCTGGGCTCGATTCCGTTCGGGCTTCTGCTCACCCGCGCGGCCGGCCTTGGCGATGTGCGCCAGATCGGCTCGGGCAACATCGGCGCCACCAATGTTCTGCGCACCGGCAACAAGGGCCTAGCCGCGGCGACGCTGTTGCTCGACGTGCTGAAGGGCACGGCCGCCGTGCTGATTGCTGGCTATTTCGCGCCTGACCTGGCGATCTGGGCCGGTCTCGGCGCCTTTCTCGGTCATCTCTTCCCGGTATGGCTGGGCTTCAAGGGCGGCAAGGGCGTCGCCACCTATCTCGGCGTGCTGATCGGCCTTGCCTGGCAGGTAGCGCTGATCTTCGCCGTCGTCTGGCTGGTGATGGCATTCCTCTTCCGTTATTCCTCGCTTGCGGCGCTGACGGCGGCGGTCATCGTGCCGATCGCCCTCTATGTCCTGAGCACGCCGCAAATTGCCGGATTGTTCGTGGTGATGAGCGTCATCGTTTTCATCAAGCACCGGGAAAACATTTCGCGCCTGCTTGCCGGCACCGAGGGCAAGATCGGAGCCAAGGGATGAGCGAGCCGACCGCCGGGCCGCGCCTCAGCGACCGGCAGCGGCTGAGCTGGCTACGACTGATCCGCACCCAGAATGTCGGCCCTGCCTCCTTTCGCGACCTGATCAACCGCTTCGGCTCAGCCGAAGCGGCGCTTGAAATACTGCCGGAACTGATGATTTCGGGCGGCGCCATCCGGATCGCCCGCATCCCGTCCGTTGCCGAGGCCGAGGCCGAACTGGAAACAGCTGGAAAGGCCGGCGCCCGCTTTGTCGGCATCGGTGAAGCAGACTACCCACCCCTCTTGCGCAACATGGATCATCCGCCGCCCCTGCTGGCGGTAAAGGGCAACGCAGCTGTTTTCCGGCTGCCGGGTGTCGCCATAGTCGGGGCACGCAACGCGTCGCTGGCCGGCATCAAGATGGCGCGCATGCTGGCAGCCGACCTCGGCCGCGACGGCTACGCAATCGTCTCCGGCCTGGCGCGCGGCATCGACACAGCGGCGCATCAGGGCAGTCTTGCGACCGGCACGATCGGCGTGCTGGCCGGCGGCCTCGACCAGCCTTATCCGCCTGAAAATGCAGGCCTGTGCGAAGAGATTGCCGAGCGTGGCGCCATCATTTCGGAGATGCCGTTCGGCTGGCAGCCGCGCGCTCAGGATTTTCCGCGCCGCAACCGCCTTGTCGCGGGTGCGGTCCTTGGGCTGGTGGTGGTCGAGGCAGCGCAACGCTCTGGGTCCCTGATCAGCGCCAGGCTTGCCGGCGAAATGGGCCGACTGGTCTTCGCTGTACCGGGCTCACCGCTCGATCCACGCGCCGCCGGCGCCAACGGCCTGCTCAAGGAGGGCGCCACCCTGGTCACCGAGGCATCGGATATTTCCAGGGCAATCGCGCCGCTGACCGGCATGCGAGCGCCCGACGTGCCGCCGTTCGAAGAGCCGCCCGACTTCTTGGCCGCACCACCGCCCGGCGAAAGCGACCGCGCCCGCGTCATCGAGGCGCTCGGCCCGACGCCAGTGCCGGTCGACGAGATCATCCGCCATACCCGCCTGCACCCGGCCCAAGTGTTCATGGTGCTGCTGGAACTCGACCTCGCCGGCCGGCTCGAGCGCCATGCGGGAGGACATGTTTCGCTGGTGTTTGGGGATTCTTCTGTCTGACCGACACCTCCGGTGTGACGCTGTTCGCTTCCCAGCAAGAAGATTCGCCCACGTCATCCGGGGGCAGAAAAAACGCAGCAACCAGATTTACAACTGACATGTTAGTGAGATATCACTGCCTCCGAACCTCTTTCGGAGACTTCCGGTGACATCACGCTTTGGCCTTTCGGCCGCCCTTGCCACGCCTTTTGACGCCTCCGGGCAGATCGCCACCGCCCTCATGGTCGCCCAGGCCAAGCGTTGCCTGGCGGAGGGGTGCACCAGTGTTACGCTTTTTGGCACCACCGGCGAAGGCGCATCGGTTGGCACCGGGGAGCGGCGGTCGGTGACCGAAGCCATGCTGGCCGCCGGCATCCTGCCGCATCAGCTTGTTGCCGGCGTGCTGGTCGATGCGGCCGAAGACGCCGCTGAGCAGGCCCGGCATGCCTTGCAGCGCGGCGCCCGCAACATTCTGCTGGCGCCGCCGAGCTACTTCAAGAATGTCGGCGACGATGGTCTTTTCGGCTGGTTTTCCACTGTCTTTGCCGTGCTCGGTCCCCTCGCCCGTGGCGTTCTGCTCTACAACATCCCGTCGGTCACCATGGTGCAGCTCTCGCTTGACCTGATCGGCCGATTGCGTACGGCTTTTCCGGATGTCCTTGCGGGGGTCAAGGATTCCGGCGGGGATTGGGATTACAGCGAGGCGCTGCTCGGCGCCCATGGCGATCTGGTGATCTTGATCGGTGACGAGCGGCATCTGGCACGAGCCGTGCGAATTGGCGCTCAAGGCGCAATCTCTGGCATGGCCAATTTCGTTACCAGCGAAATCCGGGCCATGGCCGAGGACGGACGCGACGACACACGCGTCGAGCGTTTCGTGCTCGAATTGCTCAAACACCCGGTAACGCCGGCGGTGAAGGTCATGGTGGCGCGCAAGACCAGCGACGACCGCTGGCTGGCGGTCCGTCCGCCGCTGGAGCCGATCGGTTCGCAGGGGCGACAACAGCTGGCTGACGCCTATCATGGGCTGTTTGCCAGGGAATCAGCCTGACCAGCAAAGGGATACGCGCTGAAATGGAAGACGGCAGCGAGCCGACCACGCTTAGGGAAAAAGCCTATGCCAGCTTCACGCGGCATTTGCTGGCCCGCGATCTGCTGCCGGGCCAGTTCGTATCGCAGCGCGAACTGGTCGCCTTCACCGGTCTGCCGCTCGGCGCCATTCGCGAAATCGTGCCGCGTCTCGAGGCCGAAGGGCTTCTGACGACGATCCCGCAGCGCGGCATGCAGATCGCCCATATCGACATCAGCCTGATCCGCGAGGCTTTTCAGTTCCGCCTGTTCATGGAGCGCGAAGCGGTGGCGCTGTTCACCGCCAGCGCTTCCGATGACGAACTTGCCCGCCTGCGGCGCGAACACGAGGAGATGCTGGCTCAAGCCCTTTCGCAGGCGCCGACGCCGGAAATGGAAGCCAGGGCGCAGAGCATCGACTGGGCGATGCACGACACTTTCATCGATGCGCTGGGCAACGAGATCATCGCCAAGGCCTATCTGGTCAACTCGGTGAAGATCCGGCTGATCCATCAGGAGCGCTTCCGCATCGACGGGCGCGTCGTGCCGGTCATGCGTGAGCACCTTGCGGTCATCGAAGCCATGGAAAGCCGCGACCCGCAGAAGGCGGTCGAGGCGATCAGCCTGCACATCGACAAGGCGCGCCGGCTGGCGCTGCAAATCTGAGGAAGCATGAGCCGCGTCGCGGTCGCGACGCATTCGACAACGACAGCAACCGGGAGGAAGAAATGTCGTCCAATCTGTTCAACCCAACCAGGAGGCAACTCCTCCAGGGAACCGCGGCACTTGCCGCCGCCGGCCTTGTGGGTGTTCGCCCAGGCTTTGCCGCGGCCGTCGACTGGAAGCGCTTTGCCGGCACGACGCTTGACGTCAATCTGGTGAAAAGCCCGCGCAGCGACACCCTGATAAAATATCTCGCCGAGTTCGAGGAGTTGACCGGGATCAAGGTCAATGCCGAGGCAACGCCTGAGCAGCAGCAGCGCCAGAAGACGGTGATCGAATTGAGCTCCGGCAAGCCGAGCTTCGACGTCGTGCATCTGAGCTACCATGTGCAGAAGCGGCAGTTCGAAAAAGGCGGCTGGCTTGCCGACATATCAGGCTATCTCGCCGACCCCACCCTTACCGATCCGGGTCTGGTCGAAAACGATTTCGCCGACGCCGGCATGCTGTTCGCCAAGGACGGTCAGGGCGTGCTGCGCTCGCTGCCCTTCTCGGTCGACTACTGGATCGTTTACTGGAACAAGGAGTTGTTCGAGGCCAAGGGCCTCAAATATCCCGAAACCTTCGAGCAGCTGGTGGCCGCGGCCGAGGCGCTGACCGACCCGTCGACCAATACTTACGGTTTCGTCGCCCGCGGCATCAAGAACGCCAACACGCCGGTGTGGACATCGCTCATGCTCGGCTACGACATGACGCCACTCGACGCTCAGGGCAAGCTGCGCACGACGTCGCCCGAGGCGATCGAGGCCGCCGGCCTCTACCAGCGGCTGATGACCAAATCCGCGCCTCCAGGCGTCACTGGCTTCAACTGGGCCGAAGCGCAGTCCGCCTTCCTGCAAGGCAAGATCGGCATGTGGTTCGATGGCGTCGGCTTTGCCCCGCCGATGGAAAATCCGGAAAAATCGCGGGTGGTCGGCAAGGTCGGCTATGGCGTCATGCCCAAGGGTCCCAAGGCGCACGCGGCTGGCACCTTCGGCGACGGTATCGGCGTGACGGCCACCAGCGAGAAGAAGGAGGCCGCCTATCTGTTCTGCCAGTGGGCAGTGTCGCCGGTCATGGGCGCGCGCCTGCTGCAGGCAGGCGCCGGCGTACCGTTCCGCAAATCGGTGCTCGAAGATCCAAAGGTGCGCGAAGGTGTCACCATGCCGGCAAGCTGGCTCGATGCGGTGGTCGGCTCCGGCAATGTCAGCCGGCTATCGCTGCCGGTCATCATCCCGGTCACAGAGTTCCGCGACATCTACGGCGTGGCGCTGACCAATTTGATCGCCGGCGCTGATCCCGCCGAGGAGTTGAAGAAGGCTACCGACCAATTCCAGCCGGTCCTCGACAGGAGCGAGCAAGGCTGATGTCCGCCACCACCCCAGAACGCACCGGGGTGACGACGCAAGCCATCGAAGGGAGCCAGACGATCCGGCTGGCTCCCAACTACTGGCCTTTCGTCGTTCCGGCGCTCGTCGTCGTCGGCGCCGTGATCGTCTTTCCCTGGGCTTTCACGCTGTGGATGAGCGTCAACCGCTGGACGCTCGGCCAGTCGCGAAGCTTTGCCGGGATGGAGAATTATCTGCGGCTGGCGTACGACCAACGCTTCTGGGAATCGCTTCTCCATACTTTGAGCTACACCTTCCTTTCGGTTGCCGCGCCGATGTTGCTCGGCACCATCGCCGCCCTGATCTTCGACGCCAGGTTTCCGCTGCGTGGCCTGCTGCGCGGCGTCTTCGTGATGCCTATGATGGCAACGCCGGTCGCCGTGGCGCTGGTCTGGACGATGATGTTCCACCCCCAGCTCGGCGTCCTCAACTATCTTCTGTCGCTGGTCGGCATTCCGGCGCAGGAATGGATCTTCAACGCCAACACGGTCATCCCGTCGCTGGTTGCGGTCGAGACCTGGCAGTGGACGCCGCTGGTGATGCTGATCGTGCTCGGCGGCCTGGCGTCCGTGCCGCGCGAGCCGTTCGAAAGCGCCGAAATCGACGGCGCCAATGCCTGGCAGCAATTCCGCTATCTCACCTTGCCGATGATCGCGCCGTTCCTGATGATCGCGGTGATCATCCGCACCATCGACGCACTGAAGAGTTTCGACATCATCTACGCGATGACCCAGGGCGGGCCGGGCACGGCCTCGGAGACCATCAACATCTATCTCTACAACACCGCCTTTTCCTACTACGACATCGGCTATGGCTCGGCCATGGCCGTGGTGTTCTTCATCGTCATCGTCGCCCTGTCCTTCATCCTCCTGATGTTGCGCCAGCGCTCGAAGTGGATCGGCGTGGAGGGCAAATAGATGACTTCACGACTGCTCAACCGGATCGGGCTGTTCTTCGCGGCCCTGGTCTTCGTCTCGCCGGCGATCCTGTTCTTCCTCTGGATGATCTCGCTGTCGCTGAAATTCGAGATCGACAACGGCGCCTATCCGCCGATCCTGATCCCCGAACATCTCGCCTGGTCGAACTATGCAAAAGTGTTCGAGGAGAACAATTTCCTGCTCTATCTCTGGAATTCGGTTCTGGTGACCGGCACGGCGACGCTTTTGGCGCTGCTGATCGGCGTGCCGGCCGGCTATGGCATCGCGCGGCTCAAGGCCGAGCGATCGGCGGTGGTCATCATGATCGCCCGCATGACGCCGGGGCTTTCCTATCTCATCCCGCTGTTCCTGCTGTTCCAATGGGTCGGCATTCTCGGCACGCTGTGGCCGCAGATCATCATCCATCTGGTGGTGACCGTGCCGATCGTCGTCTGGGTGATGATCGGCTATTTCGAGACCACCCCGATGGAACTGGAAGAGGCCGCCAACATCGACGGCGCCAGTTCCTGGCAGGTGTTCCGGCTGGTCGCCTTGCCCATCGCCAAGCCGGGCATAGTGGTCGCTTTTATCCTGTCCGTCATCTTCTCATGGAACAATTTCGTCTTCGGCGTGGTGCTCGCCAGCCGTGAGACGCGCACGCTGCCGGTCGCCGTCTACAACATGCTCTCCTACGAGCAAGTGAGCTGGGGGCCGCTCGCCGCCGCGGCCCTGGTGGTGACACTGCCGGTACTGGTCCTGACCATGTTCGCACAAAGGCAGATCGTCGCCGGACTGACCGCGGGCGCCGTCAAGGGCGGCTGAAGGCACGCTACGGCATCGCACTCTTTTTCGAGGAAAACCCAATGGCATCGGTCACAATCAACAACGTGCAAAAGGCTTTCGGAACGGCCAGGATTATCCACGATGTCAGCGTCGATATCGCTGACGGCGAGTTCGTCATCCTGGTCGGCCCGTCGGGCTGCGGGAAGTCGACGCTGCTGCGCATGATTGCCGGACTTGAAACGATCTCGGGCGGCAGGATCGCCATTGGCGATCGCACCGTCAACAATCTGCGGGCGCGCGACCGCAACATCGCCATGGTGTTCCAGAACTACGCGCTCTATCCGCACATGACGGTGGCCGACAATATGGGCTTTGCCCTCAAGATCAAGAAAGCCGATCCGGCCGACACCGCAAGCCGCGTCGGCAGGGCCGCCAGCATCCTGGGCCTCGACAAGCTGCTCGACCGCTATCCGCGCCAGCTCTCCGGCGGCCAGCGCCAGCGCGTCGCCATGGGCCGCGCCATCGTGCGCGACCCGCAAGTCTTCCTGTTCGACGAGCCGCTCAGCAATCTCGACGCCAAATTGCGCGTCCAGATGCGCGGCGAGATCAAGGCGTTGCACCAGCGGCTGGGCACCACCACCATTTACGTCACGCATGATCAGATCGAGGCCATGACCATGGCCGACAAGATCGTCGTGCTGCATGACGGCCTTGTCGAGCAGATCGGTGCGCCGCTCGACCTTTATGACCGTCCGGCCAATCTGTTCGTTGCCGGCTTCATTGGCTCGCCGGCCATGAACTTCATTGCCGGCCGCGTCGAGGAAGGCGTTTTCCGCAGCACCGGCGGGCTGACCCTGCCGCTGCCGGAAGGCATCAACCTGGCAAAAATTCCCGTGGGTGAACTCATCTACGGCATCCGTCCCGAACATATCCGAGCAACGATTTCCCAGGGTATTGCCGGCACGATCGTGCTTCTGGAAGCCACGGGTTCGGAAATCTTCGCCAGGGTCGACTGCGCCGGCGAGGAAATCTCCTGCCTATTCCGGGAGCGGCTTGCGCTGAAGCAAGGCGCGCAGATGCGCATCGAGATCGACCGCGCCTGTGCTCATCTGTTCGACGCCAAGACCGGTCGGCGATTCTAGCGCAAAGGTCTGATATCCCGGCGCAAAGGTCTCAAGCCACGGTTCGCTCTTGCCACTCGCATCGCTTGGCAGCAATCTCGGATCAAAGAGCCGCTCATCGGGTGGATGTCGGCGTCCCGGGGTTTTG